>CAYPCK010000118.1:0-6914 GCA_964409185.1 uncultured Anaerolinea sp.
AAAAGAAAGGCTCGTTTCCCTCCGCGCTGGATATCGCGCGGATTCAAACGGGCCCTTTTCGAGAACCAGCGGCGGAGTTACGAAATGATTAACAACGCGATCACAAGCCCGAAGAAAATAACGCTGAGTACGATCGTGATCCAAAACAGCGTCCGTTCGATGCCGCGGCGCGCGGTGAAGACGCTTCCCATGTCGGCGCCGGTCAAGCCGCCCAACCCCGCGCCCTTGCTTTGCAGAATGACGCTGGCGATGAGAAGCACCGAGATTATAATCAGCGCGTAGTCCAGATATACTTCCATTTGAAACTGCCTCCTTGTTAAGCGGGTGCATTATACCCGCTGGGCGGAATAAACGTCAAACCGAGGTGTCATGCACGAAATCGTCGTCAATTTGCACATGCACACGCGCTACTCTGACGGTAGCGGCACGCACAAGGATATCGCCCACGCGGCGATTCAGGCTGGGGTGGACGTGGTCATCGTGACGGACCACAACGTGCTCGTGCAAGGCGTGGAAGGATATTACCGGCTCAACCGCAAGGGCGTCCTGCTTCTCGTTGGACAGGAAGTCCACGACCAGGGCAGGCACCCGCAAAAGAATCACCTGCTCGTGTTCAACGCAAGCCGCGACCTGGCGACGCTGGCAGACGATCCGCAGACCCTCATCAACGGTGTGCGGGAGGCGGGCGGACTCAGTTTCATCGCTCATCCGCGCGACCCGGAAGCGCCTGCCTTCAATGAGGCTGATATTTCATGGGAGGATTGGACCGTCCAAAACTTCACCGGCATCGAACTGTGGAACGGATTGAGCGAACTCAAAACGATTGTGCCAACAAAATTACACGGATTGTTCTACGCGTACTTCCCGCAATTCATCGGCTATCGCCCGATCCTAGAAACGCTCAACCGCTGGGACGAATTGCTATCGCACGGACGACCCGTCGTTGCCATCGGCGGCTCGGATGCGCATGCCCTGCACATGAGCATGGGAGCGTTGCGCTGCGTAATCTTCCCGTATGAGTTTCACTTCCGCACAGTGAACACGCACGTCTTCATCCCCGAACCGCTCATGGGCGATGTGGAGACCGATAAAAAAATGATCTACGATGCCCTTGCGGCGGGGAAGTGCTTCGTCGCGTACGACCTGCCCGCCTCCACGCGCGGATTCACCTTCAAGGCAAAGGGACTCGAACAGTCCGCGATCATGGGCGAGGAGATTTCCGTCAAAGGCGGGGTGACCCTGCACGCGCATGTCCCAAAGCAGGCGGATATTCACCTGCTCAAGGATGGGAAGAAAATCGGTGTGTGGAAAAATTCCTACGCCTGCACGTACAGTACGGCAGAGCCCGGCGTATACCGCGTGGAAGTGTATCGAAATTATCTCGGCAGAAAACGCGGCTGGGTTTACAGCAATCCTATTTATGTGAGGTAACGAGACAAAAGAAAATTAACCGCAAAGAACGCAAAGGTTTTCTTGGCGACCTTAGCGCGCTTCGCGGTTCGAATCAAAACACGGAGAAAACATGGAATATCGCAATCTCGGCAAGTCCGGCGTGAAAGTCTCTGCCATTGGAATCGGATGCAACCAATTCGGCGGCAAGGTGGACGCGGCTGGCACGAAAGCCGTCGTTCAGCGCGCGCTGGAGGAAGGCATCAACTTCTTCGACACGGCGAACGTGTATGGCAAGCCCAGCGGCAGGTCGGAGGAATTCCTCGGCGCGGCGTTGGAGGGTCAACGCGAACATGTCGTCATCGCCACCAAAGTCCGTTTTCAAATGGACGGGCAACCCGAGCCGAACAACAAAGGCTCGTCGCGCTATCACATATTGCGCGAGGTCGAAGCCAGCCTGCGTCGGCTGCGGACCGATCGCATTGATCTGTATCAAATCCACGCGTGGGACGAATCGGTTTCCGTCGAGGAGACGATGCGCGCGCTCGACGATCTCGTTCGCGCGGGGAAAGTCCGTTATGTGGGTGCGAGTCAATTTGCGGCGTGGCAGTTGGCGCACGCCAATACGCTGGCTGAGATGATGAGCAGGGAGCAATTCATCACGATCCAAACACACTACAATTTGCTCGAGCGCGATGTGGAGCGCGAACTCGCGCCGTATTGCGCGTGGTCGGGCGTCGGCCTCTTGCCGTATTTCCCGCTCGCGGGCGGACTGCTCACCGGCAAATACACGCGCGGCGAACCGCCTCCCGCTGGGTCACGCGGCGAGTTCAGCCCGTACGTGAAGAATCGACTCACCGATGCGACCTTCGACAAACTGGACAAACTCCGCGCCTTCGCGGATTCACATGGACACACGCTTCACGACCTCGCTTTCGCCTGGCTTCTCAGTAAAGAAACCATTCCCTCCGTGATCGCCGGCGCGACAACGCCGGAGCAGGTCAGCGAGAATGCGAAGAAAATTGAGTGGAAATTGTCGGAGGAGGAGTTGGTGGAACTGAAGGAAATATTGTAGGTGGAGTGAATACCGTACCCTCCTCAGCATCATCACCAACCTCGTCAGCCCGAGCGCGGCTACAAATTTTCTCGCAGCCAGGCGAGCGCGTCGCCGGGTGTGCCGATGCGCAAGCCTGAATTTTCCGCTACTTTCGGGTCGTCTATAAAATGTTTTCGGTTGTGAGTAACGAGGAAATCCACTTTGGCTTTCATCGCGGCGAGAAGAATACTAACGTCATCGGGGTCGGCAATCAGGTACAAATTTTCTCTCGTTTCTTTCCCGCTGGGGTTTTGAACAATCAGCGGACTGGCATCCCTAATGGTTTGGCGAAAACTAGGCAAGGCGCGCGGGGATTTTTTAGCGATGGATCGCTCACTTTCAACAATAACCTGTTCGCTGATAATGACTTCAATTTGCTTGTTCTCAGCCATCACCAGCAGCGCACGCGCCGCGCCCGTGGATGAAATAACCCCTGCGACGAGCGCACTGCTATCAAAGAACACTTTAGTTCTTGGCATAATGCTCTTTGTAGTAGCGCTTGCGCTCTTCGTCTAACGTTTGAAGCAGGTCCTCCAGCGTAACATTATCTTCCTTCAATATTTTCGCAACCCTGTCCCCCGATTTCATCACCTTACTTTCTTTTGGAACAAGGAAAAAAGAGCCATCGCCAATGTCGATCAACTGAAAAAATTCACCGTCTTCCAGTTTGTATTTTTTGCGCAAACTGGCAGGGAGGGTGAACGTCCCTTTACTTCGGATTTGTAGTGTGGTCATAGTTTATCTCCAGAAAATCGGAAATTCGGAATTTCTGGAATTCTACCACAGCCATCAAAACTTCCTCAACCTCATCACCAGCCGTGCCAACCCGAGCGCGGCGAGCAACACCAGCCCCACCGCGACTTCGAACGCCAAACGCCTGACTTGAATCACCAAACTCAAAAACGCCAGCCCGAACCCCAGCACAGCGACCACGCCCACGCGCGCCAGGTGTCTTCTTTCCAAGCCTTGCACATCGTCGGTTGGAGCGGCGTAACGGAGGCGGCGGGCAAAATCGGATAAATCCCAGCCGAGCAAGCCGCCGAGCGCGCCGAGAAACATCCAAACGTTGGGGAGATCGTTCCAGATTCCGTATACCGCGCCGAAAATTGTGAGAAAAAACGCGAGGGAGGATACCCAATACAGTTTTCGCCAGTGTGAAAGAAGCCACACAGCCCCAAGAAGAATAAACCAACGCGGGGGATCCGTCATGCCGGCTTGCGAAAAGCCCACCGCGAGGGAGGCACATCCAAGGATCACGCTGATAACAAAGGCGGTAACTATCAATTCAACCTCATTCTAATACGCACTACGCAATACGCAGTATGGGGATTGCTGTGTGCTACGTATTGCGTAAAAACCTGATCGGTCGACTCAACCTCTTCATCACAACCTGATCGAACGGCTCGGACACGTCCCAATCCAGCGCCTGGATCCCGGCGCGTTGGACGCGTTGCATCAATAACGAACGCTCGATGTGAATCACGCGCCCAGCCAATTCCACAGGTTGAGTCTTCGGCAAATACGAAACCTCAAACTTCACCGGGTTCGGGCTGACGACCAGCACCTGATACCCCTGCGCGCGCAATTGCACGAGCGGGGTCAGGTCGTCCTCGTGAAGCGGCGAGACTAGAATGATCTGTGATTCAGACGGAAACAACCGCGTCGGCAAATGTTCGAAGTCGGCGAACACATCACTTCCGCCGGGGCGCGCGTGCGCGAGCGAAAACAGAATTTTCTCGCGTTGAATTTTGCCGTAGCCCGGAATCGTCCAACGCAGGAACGCGGCGTACACCAGCAAGCCCACGCGATTCCCTTGCGCGAGCAGCGCGTCGCTCAACGCCGCGGCGGCTTGCACCGAAAACTCGAAAAGCGAATGTCCGCGCGAAAATTCGTTGGTGCGCAAACGCCCATCCAGAATGATTCCCACATCGGCGGCGCGCTCCTGTTGAAATTCATTGGAGTAGAGTGTCTCTTCTTGATGCGCGCTCGCGCGCCAGTTGATGACGCGCGGCGAATCGCCGGGCTGATATTCGCGCACGCCAAAAAAATCGGTGCCTGAGCCGCCGACGCGCGCGGGGATCGAACCGGCGAAGACGCGCGTCCGCCGCGGACGGATCGCCACGTGGCGCAGGCGCATCACCGGCGGAAAGACGAACAACTGTCCCTTCGCTTCGACTTCCACAGTGCGGCTGGTCACCCGTAGGAAGTCGTTGACCGTCGCCTTCACCGAGTCGAACCCGTAGCCCCCGCGCGGACCGGCGACGCGATAACTGAACGTGTAGGACGAATCCTTCCCAAGCCGAATCAGATGTCCCGTGTGCCCGAAGCGGAGGGTTAAGTCCGCTGGCAATGAATCCTCAATCAATACCTCATCGAGATGCGAGCCGTGATTGGTGATCGTCACTGTCACGGTCACATCCGAGTCTGGCGAGGCGCGTTCCGCGCTGAGATGTCGCGTCGCTTCGAGTTTGACTTCGCTGGGAGAAAACAAAAACCCAGCGAGCAGATACACAACAAACGGAAGCGCCAGCGCGATGAACTCGCCGCGCACCGAGGCGATCCCGGCGAGCGTGAGACCGTAAATGATGAAGCCCAGCAACAGCGACTTTGACACAACTACTCAACTATGAAACTAGCCAACTAGCCAACTAGCCAACTACTTGACCACCGGCACCGGCGTTTTCTCCAACGCGTCGCGGATCACATCGTCGTTCACGGAGCGCGACATCCAGTATTCGGGTTGGAGGATCACGCGATGGGTGAGGATGGGCGTGGCATAGCGTTTGATATCGTCGGGGATGATGAAATCACGGCCGTTGAGGGCGGCGTTGGCGCGCGCCATCTTAAGGAACGCCAGCGACCCGCGCGGACTGGCTCCCACCGACACACGGCGGTCAGCGCGCGTGGCATGGACGAGCGAGGCGATGTAATTCTCGAGGTCGGCGTCCACGTGAACCGATTCGACGGCTTCGCGCAGTTCGAGTACTTGCCTGGCTTTGGTGATCTCGCGTAACTCCACTTCATCCTGTTTGCGTTCGCGCCGGCGTTTCAGAATTAATTTCTCCTCTTCGAGCGTGGGATGCCCAACCGTGAGTTTCAGCATAAAGCGATCGAGTTGCGCTTCGGGCAGGGGAAAGGTACCCTCGTATTCGATGGGGTTCTGCGTGGCGAGCACGAGGAACGGCTCGGGCAATGGAAGCGATTCGCCTTCGATGGTGACCTGCCCCTCCTGCATGGCTTCGAGCAGGGCCGATTGCGTCTTCGGCGAGGCGCGGTTAATCTCGTCGGCGAGGATAATGTTGGCGAACACCGGTCCTTTGCGGAGTTCGAATTTGTTTTTCACGCGGTTGAAGATGTATCCGCCCGTGATGTCGCCGGGCAACAGATCGGGCGTGAACTGTATGCGTTTGAAATCCAAGCCGAGGGCTTTGGCGAAACTGCGCGCGATGAGCGTTTTGCCCAGACCGGGAAAATCTTCGAGGAGCATGTGCCCGCCCGCCAGCACCGACGCCATCATCATTTCGAGCAGAGCGCGTTTGCCGACCACCGCGCGCTCCACTTCGGCGATCACTTGATTCCCAACGGTCGAAACTTTTTTGATGTCTGGCACGAGGTCTCCAATAAAATCGGTGGTTGAGCGCAAGCAGTCGAAACCACAACGCTATATAACATTCTTTGTTTGCAGGTTAACGGTGGTTTCGATACGCGCCTTTGGCGCTACTCAACCACCGGGTTTGTCTGTCATCTTCGATTCCAAAAATTCAACCACTTCACTCGCATCATGATCGAGCGAGGTCTTTGCAGGCGGTGAAAAATAATTCCAATTCGAGTTGGGAAAATCGGCGAACGAGCCGCGCAGTCCCTTTTCGAGGTAGCGTTGCACCTCGTCGGGCGGAGTCCAGCCTTCGGCGGTGAGCGGCGCAAAGGGTGAGCGCGGCTTGCCGTGCTCGCGCAGGGAAAGCATTTGCTGCGCAAGCCTGCCGAGTCGGTTTGCCACCGACCATTTGAAATAAATCCCATTCTGTGATTTGTGAATCGCGCGCGCGAGACTTTCCACCCCTCCGCGTTCCTCGCGCGTCAGGTCGATCTTCTTCCATTTCGGTTTGATCTCCGGTAGCAGGCTGGACCCTACGACGATCAGGGCGATCAGCACGATGCCAAGCCACCAGAATGCCTGGTCGATGGAACGGTAGTACAAACGCACGAGCCACAGCACGTAGGCGATCGGCACCACCACAAGTTGGTTCACCGCCTCGCGGAACGGGAACGCAAGCAGGGCGGCAATCATGCCAATTCCCACGGACGCGAAGAGACTGCGGCGGTTCACGCGGTCTCCCTGCAATACTGCAAAATGGAGGTGAGGCAGTCCACCGCTTCGTTCACCATCTGCGGGTCGGACTTGCGCCCGCCGTAACGCACCGACTCAAAG
>CAYPCK010000119.1:0-6904 GCA_964409185.1 uncultured Anaerolinea sp.
CCGCCAGTTTGCCAATATCCACCATCAGGTTCGCCAACACGCGCGCTTCGTCGAGGGTTTGCATGAACGCGCCCAGACCGGTCTTCACATCCAGCACGATTGCCTGCGCGCCGGCGGCGATCTTTTTGCACATGATCGAGGAGGCAATGAGCGGGATCGAGGGCACGGTCCCAGTCACATCGCGCAGGGCGTACATCTTCCCGTCGGCGGGAGCCAACGCCAGCGATTGACCGGTCAACACCGCGCCGATCGCTTTGAGTTGTTTTTTGAATTCTTCGGTTGTTAAATCCACGCGGTAGCCGGGGATGGATTCCAATTTATCGAGCGTGCCGCCGCTGAACCCCAGCCCCCGCCCGGACATTTTGCCGACGGGCAACCCGCAAGCCGCAACGGTGGGAAGAACCGCGAGGCTGGTCTTATCGCCTACGCCGCCGGAGGAATGTTTGTCCACCGCAAGGTCAACCACATCGCTCAAATCGAGAGTTTCGCCCGAAGCCGCCATGGCAAGCGTCAGGTCGGTCGTTTCGCGCGGAGTCATTCCGTTGAGCATCACCGCCATCGCAAAGGATGACGCCTGATAATCGGGCACATCTCCGCTTACAAAACCATTGATAAAAAATTCGATCTCCTCGCGGGTGAGTTCGATTTTGTCGCGTTTTTTGATGATGATGTCCACGGCGCGCATGGGAGTCTCCTTGGGGATGTAAACAAGTACACAGGTATACAAGTATACAAGCTTTCCGAGTCCGCGTGCCTACGTGTTTACCTGTTTACGTGTCTCCGTTTACCCATTTTTCACCAACTTATATCCCTCTTTCGAATCCTGCACCGTCCAACCCAATGCGGAGATCGCCTCACGCAGACGATCCGATTCCGCCCAGTTTTTATTCGTCCGCGCGGACAGGCGTTCCTCCGCCAACGCAATCACTTCGTCGGAGGGTTTGTCGTCCTCCAGCGGCGGAGCGTTGAGGACCATCTCCCAAACCTCAGCAGGGATATCTTTTTGCAACGGGTCAGGAAATTGAACAGCGCCTAATTCACTAAGAGTGAACTTTGATCCGGAGGGGTACATCTCCGGGTCGCATTCGCGGACGATCGACACACTGCTCACACCGCTCACTTCGCACTGCCCAGACTCGAAATCCACGATCAAGCCCGTGTGCTCGTCCAGCCCGATGATTTGATTCTCTATTGGGACGAGATTGCACCATTCAGCAAAGCGCTCCATGCCGACGAAGCAACGACTCGTGTCAAGGTCCGCGCCGCCTTCGGCATTATTCCAATGCGGAATGAACGAGATGTGCAAACCGAAATCTGCGAAGAGATTCAATCCGTCAACTGCGTGAACGTCCTGCCCTACTTTGTAGATTTCGTACACGGGGAGCGCATGGGCGCCGACGGAAATCGTGGCGGCGGAGGCAAAGATCAACGTCGCGCCGAGGCGGTGCCGGGCGCGGATCACATCCCACGTCAGAGTCCCTTGCAGATTGCGAATAGCATACGTGGGACTCCCCGGTCCCATGAAGATCATGTTGGCGTGTAGAAGGGGTTTGGCGATCTCGGGATCATCCGGGCTAAACACGGAATTTTTCTTCCGAGCGGGGATGACATCCACAACGGGTTTGTAGTTCTGCAGGCGGGTTTTCATGAACTCGCCGACTTTCCCCACCACCTGCGGCGAATTCAGTTCAAAGCCTGCCGGTGTTTCCAACAACGCGATCCGAAGCGGTTCGTTGATTCGTTTCGCAAGCGATTCAAATATGCGCCCGCCCGCGAGCGAGGTTTCGCCAGAGCCGAGGAATGCGATTTGTCCGAGTGTCATAAGGAAATCCAATTATAAGTTGTCAGTTGTCAGTTGTCAGTGAGATGCGGTTGTGAGTTCATCTATTACGTGTAGGAGTTCTTTAACCGACGGAACATCACGCATCGAAGCGCCATAATGTGCGTAGCGAACCAATCCGTTTTTATCCACGAGACACATCAGCGGCATGCGACCGAGTCTGAACAACTTGATCTCCTGCCTGTACATTCGCGCCACACGATGCGCAGGGTCGGGCAAGCCGACGAACGGCATGCGCTCGTTTTTCCAATATCGCTGAAATGTTTCATTTGTTCCAGGACCCACCGCCAGGATTTCTACGCCGCGCATAGTAAATTCGGAATAGTCGTCTCTTAAGCGCGCCAACGACGCGCGGCAATAGGGTCACATAAACCCGCGCAGTAAATACAAAACAATACTTTTATGCCCTTGAAAGATTGAGAGTCTGATTTGACTTCCGTTGATATCCTCGAGTTCAAAATCGGGCGCCGCTTCACCGGGTGTGATCAGATGATTCATTTCGAGAGCGACCCTAAAAACCGCGCGGTTGCGTCGGACGTCTGCATCCATTGATCTTCCGCTGTGATAATCGCGATGTTATCTCCCGCCTGCGGACCGTAAGCGCCGAACTGCCCATGATTGCCGCCGTCAATCACGACAAATTGCGTATCCGCCGGGAGCAAGGACCGAGACTGGTCAAAGGTTTCCATGCCTCCCATATCGAGTGTGCCATATATCGAAAGAACCCGGATCGTTTCCTTTGCAAGCGATTCTCCAGCGGGATATGACGCCCAAAGAACCAAACCATCTATCGAGGAAAGATGGTTCTCTGCATAACTTTCCGCCGCCACACCACCGAGCGAATGCCCTCCCACCGCCCAATGCTGAATATCAGGGTATTGCGAAATGACGCGATCTGCCGCCGAGAGATCAAAGAACGCCAGATTGATGCGGACTTTCACCACAGCGACAAAGTATCCGCGCGCGGCGATTTGACGAAGCACAGGCGAGTATGCGCGATAGTCCACTCGCCCGCCGGGGTAAAAGACAAAACCGGTCACTGCGTTTACGTCAGCGGGTTCAAACGTGATGAAGCCAGCAGCATGCTCCGTCACCTTCACAAGGGAATCGGATTGCAAAGCGTCCAATGCGGGTTGCAAAGGCGGATACGCGTCATTACCCCAAATCGCAAGGCTTCCTGTTCCGATCAATACGATGACGACGATCGCCAGAATTACTCGAAGGATGATTTTCAATAGCACTCCAATGGTTATTTCAACGAATTAAGGAAGCGAAATACGGCTTCAAGGAAAACTTCGGGTTGTTCCTCCTGCGGCACATGACCACAGTCGGCGATGAGGAAATATTCCGCATTGGGAATTTCCTCCGCAAGCCGGGCGTGTTCCCCCGTCGGAACGACGCGGTCGTCATCCCCGGCAATGACCAGCACAGGCAGGAATAAATCCTTGACGCGGGCTGGCAGGTCGCTCTGCTCATTCGCAACCGTATACTCCCACAACGATTCGAATCGGCGCGTCGCGGATTGATATTTTCGCGAAGCGTTGCGTTCCGTCTCCGAATATTTGGCGGGGTCGTGCCAGGCAAGGGCGATCAACTGATCTTCATTCGCATCGCCCAGAAATTGTCTTGCCATGATCGGACCCAACTTACGCAGTTGCGGCGTGGCATATAACCACGATAGTTCCGTTGGCGGACCGCCGCTGGTATACACCGCTGGGTCGGCAAGGATGAGCGCCTCCGCGCGGTGCGGATATTCCAACGCTGTGGCGATCGCAACCGTACCGCCTTGCGAATTCCCGATCAGAATCGCTGATTCGATGCCCAACGCGTCCATCAACCCAACGACAAACCCGGGTTGTTGAGAAGGCGAGTATGGGCTTTGCCCATCCCACTCGCCTGGCAAAGGGTGCGCGCTTAAGCCCGTGCCGATGCGGTCAAACGCGATGACTCGACCAAACGCGGAAAGCGGCTCCATCACCTTGCGCCATGTAAATAAATTCCCGCCGAAACCATTCATTAAGATCATTACCGGTTCGCCTTGCCCCATCTCCTTGTAATGCAGGTCGAAGCCCAGCACGTTCACGAAGGCGCTGTCGGCATCGGCAAGTTCTTTTTCCGTCGGACCATTCAAGTCTGATGGGGTTGGAATCAGAAGCGGACCGATCAAACACAATAATGTGATAACTATAACCGCGCTAAACAATATTTTCTTCCAGCGTGTCATGTCAACAACTGCTTCACCTTTTTCCAAATTTCATCGAACATCTTCATTGTCAATTTTCCTGTCGATGTATTTTGCTGGCTCGGGTGATACGAGCATAACAACCAGGCTCCGCTCGGCAATTGAAAAAGCGCGCCGTGCGAAAACTTCCATTGCAAACCTGGCATGGAGTATATTTTGAGAATCCTCTCAAATGCTATCCGACCAAGGCAAACGATTATTTTTGGATTAATAATTTCTAATTCACGCTCTAAAAATGGCTGGCAATTGTTCAGCTCTTCAGGAGTCGGCTTATTCCCCGGCGGAGCGCAGCGCGCGGAGGCGGTGATGTACATGTCGTTGAGATCAAGACCGTCGCTTCGGGACTCGCTTTCGGGCTGATTCGCAAACCCAGCCCGGTACAGCGCCGGATACAAAAACCCGCCCGACGCGTCCCCGGTGAATTGACGTCCCGTGCGGTTTGAGCCGTGCGCGCCGGGGGCGAGTCCTACCACGAGGACGCGCGCCTTTGGGTCGCCGAAGCCCGGAACCGGTTTTCCCCAATATTTTTCATTTTTATACGCCCGGCGTTTCGTCCGCGCGACTTCCTCGCGCCACGCCACCAAGCGTGGACACTTTCGGCAGGCAATGATTTCTGCATTGAGGGAGGCGATGGATGGCATAAGATAATTGGTAAATTGTAATTGGAGAATTAGAGAATTAGCATCGCGTCGCCAAACGAATAAAAACGATAGCCTTCCTTCACCGCAACTTCATACGTTTCGAGAATCCTCTCCCGCCCCGTGAACGCGCTGACCAGCATCAACAGCGTGGACTTGGGCAGGTGAAAGTTCGTGATCATGGCGTCCACGATTTTGAATTGGTAGCCGGGGAGGATGAAGAGCGAAGTTGATCCAGTGAAGGCAGAGAGTGGAGATTGGATACTGGCGGCAGATTCCAAAGTGCGGACGCTCGTTGTTCCAACAGCAATCACACGCCCGCCGGATTGTTGGGTTCGATTTATAAGATCGGCGGTTTCCTGCGACAATTCATACCATTCCGAATGAATCTTATGTTCTTCAGGATTCTCTTCATTGACCGGCGCGAACGTGTCCAAGCCAACATGAAGGGTGACGTACGCGATCTTCACACCTTTGACTTGCAACTCTTCGAGCAGGCGCGGCGTGAAGTGAAGTCCTGCTGTCGGCGCGGCGGCGGAACCCGGTTCTTTGGCATAGACCGTTTGATAGCGCTCGGGATCATCCAGTTTTTCGTGGATATAAGGCGGCAATGGGATGTTTCCGACTTTTGAAAAATACGGCTCGATCGGCTCGGAAAATTTTATCAACCGCTCCGAGCCTTCCAGTTCTTCGATGATTTGAACTTCGGGTCCATCCTCCACGCGCGCCATCCTGCCTACACGCAAACCTTTGCCGCCCACCAAAGCCTCCCACGTCAGTTCATCGCGGCGGCGCAGGAGCAACAACTCCACGCGCCCGCCGGTTTCCTTGCGCGCGTAGATTCTCGCTGGGATCACGCGCGTTTGATTCAACACGAGCAAGTCCCCCGCGTTCAAGTAATCGGTCACATCGCGGAAGATGCGATGCTCCACTTCGCCAGTATCGCGGTGCAACACCAGTAACCGAGACGAATCGCGCGGCTCGGCAGGCGTCTGCGCGATGGAGGATTCGGGGAGGTGGTAGTCGAAATCGGAGGTTTTCACCCTGCAAATTCTACACCTACTTTTCGGCGGATCACCTACATTGACAAAATAATGGAATATGCAATAATGCGCATATGAGACTGTATATTATCGTTCTGGCTCTGACCTTATCTGCCTGCCAAACGACCAGTCCGCCGCCCACGCCACTTCCAAGCGGCACGCCTGTTATTACCGCAACTCCCCGCCAACCAACGCCGACCACCGAAGCATCCCCCACCGCCGTCCCCGAAACCGCTGAACAAATGCACCTGCGGCTTGCAGAGACGGTGGTCGCACACGGCTGGAGTCCTAATAACGAAGCAACCTGGGTTACACCTGAAGGCATGACGGTAGCAGATAAGGTGTACCTTACCCGGATGATATCCATAAACGCCGATCCCAACACCAAGACCAAAGAACAGCTCGTGTCGTATGACGCGTTTTTGACGCTTGTGCGTAAAGAACAGCTGTCCCGTGATTTGTACAGCGCCGATAGCACAATTGCAGGTAACACCAACAATGCGCTGGACAAGTTTCTGGCATCGGGATTTTTGACGGCAGTCCCTACCCAGGATCAGGTAGTGTTTATGAAAGTCAATCAGGCGGACTTCCGCGTGTGGCTTGATACCTTGACATCAGAACAAGTTTTCCATTTAGAGCGATTGTATTGTAATGAAAACGGTATTGAATTCATGCCATCGCATGTGGAGCTGTGGCGATTGGTTGACCAATTTGCCCAAGCAACACGCGACGGGAAAATTCTTTATGCTTCCAATGTTGCAATTGATGGAACCAAGATTGGTAACAGTGGTGAGTATAACGGGATGTGGATGGGCCGCTCGAGAAAAGACAATTTTAAATTAAATACAATTGAATACCCGATAACAATGTTTGGTGAGGCGCATAATTGGGTTGGAAATTGGTCTAATGACGAACATAGATATTTTATCGGTGGAGATCTTCGTTTGCCTTATGGTAGACAAGGTTTGTTTGCTGAAATTTGGGGAAGTGATGGTCGACCATATCATATGCCACTTATCGTGACATATAACGGAGCAACCATACCTGGGTATGTGGATCCTAGATTTGCCAATCAAAATGGCGTGGATCAATCATTGATACGCGTAGATTTGTTTACGAGGCTGAGGCTAGATTATCGACA
>CAYPCK010000120.1:0-6881 GCA_964409185.1 uncultured Anaerolinea sp.
GCCCATGGTGACGTTATTCGCTACGTGGACGTCGACAACGCCAGCATCCTGGCAGACCTGGACACAATGCAAGATTATGTCCGCGCCAAACCGTGATGTTGTATAAACGATTGAGTAAAAGGTTACACGTCTGCATGGAACGGCGCAATCTTGTGTAAAATTCGACTGGAAAGTTAATACCATCCTGCGTTTGACTCGACCCTTCATCATCACAGAAAAACGGTAAAATATACAACTGAGAGTATAAACCACGAATGAAATTTCTACGAGCTATCATTACCCTTTGCGCCACATTCTCACTCCTGACGACCGCGGTCGGCAACGCATTCGCCGCCGCCCCGCTCCAGCAAGCGGTGATTACCGGAACGATTTCTGCGCTGTCCTGCAACACGGACGCGTCAACAGGCGTCACCACCTTTTTGGTCGCCCTCGCGCTGGAAGACGGTTCGAACAGAACCGTTCGAATCAATCAGGAAACCGCCGTTGCCCTCGAGTTGATCTATTTGAACGAGGATGGCAGTCCCGATTGCAGTGAAGGGGCGTTGACGGAAACGATCGGGTGGGAAGTTTCCATCGACGAGTCGCTAGTCATTCCCGACGAGCTGGAAGACAAACACCCGGTGGGCAGCGTTCTTGCCACCTTTTTCCAGGATGTCACCGATTACGATACCATCATGGCTGCGCGTGAGAACGGATTCGGTTTCGGCGTGATCGCCCAAACCCTCTGGATGGTTCGCAAGTTGGAAGGCGGAAACGATGAGGTCCTTGCCATTCTCGAGGCAAAAAAGTCAGGCGATTACAGCGCGCTTGGGTTCGAAGGCGTAAAGAATTGGGGACAATTTCGAAAGGCGGTTCTGGAAGGCGAGACGGGCAACCTTGGCACGGTGGTTTCCGAAATTGGTAACGGCAATGGAAACGGCAACAATTCCAACAACGGCAACCACGGCAACGGAAACAACGGCAATGGTAATGGCAATGGTAACAATAAAGATAAGGATAAAGGCAAAGGGAACGACAAGGATAAGTGAGTGAAACACCGGGCAGGCTAATCAACCTACCCGGTGTTTTTTTGCAGGTCGAAGTAATACGAGTTTGTTTCCCGCCGGATAAACCCCATCTTTTGGTACAAGCGATTCGCCGCAACCCGCCTCGGGTTCGACGTGAGGGATACGCCGCCCGCGCCTTGCGATCGGGCGATCTCAAGGGCGGCATGAATCAACGATCGGGCAACCCCGCGGCTCCGAAACGGCTCGTCCACCACCACATCTTCGATGATCGCACGAATTCCCGTTGGTACAGGATATACCGTGAGGGAGAGCATCCCCACCACTGCTCCGCCAGCCTCGGTCATACGCGCCAGCAAAAGAGTTGAACCTGATCTCGTCAACAATTCCTTGAGCCGATCATCACTGGCGGGGGGTCGTTTTCCTCCCAACTGCGGAATCAACTTCCCAAGCGCTTTACGCAATTCGGCGGTAACGATTTCTGCTCTTTCGATCTGCGCGTTATGCAAGGCGCGGCGTCCCCAATTTTGGAAAGAAACTCAAAGCGGCGTAATAAGCAATGTAAACGAAAGACACCGGCGCGACCCACGCGGGAACTTCAGGATATTGCAACAGCCCCCACACCCCCAAACTGCCGTATAAATAAGTAAAACCGAGAGTGAATTTACGCAACCGGGTGTTCCGGGTCGGGTAAAGGTAGCGAACGGGGATAAAGACCAGAATATTACAAACCACCAGCAAGGCAAAATTTATCCACGGATTCAAACCGAGCAACATCATGTACAGAACGAGAAAATTCCACACCGATGGAAATCCCTTGAAAAAATACGAATTGTTATCCGTTTTCGCATCCGTCTGCGAGAATTGATACGCCGAGGTCATCAAGATCGAGAGCGCGGCAACCATCTCGAACCCGGCGGGCATTAAGTTTGGGACTTTCACCAACAACAGCGACGCCACGACCACATAGGTGAGGAAGTCAATGATGTTATCCATCAAGCCGCCGTCCACCCCCCGCGCATATTCCTTGACATGGAACCAACGCGCCAGCGTGCCGTCGAATCCATCCACAAACATGGCGATGATGATGTACAGGATCGCCAGTTTCAAATCCTCCTCCCAAATAGCGAGCAATGTCAAAAAACCCCAGACCGCGCCAGTCGCGGTAAAGGCGTGAACACTCCAAGCCAATGTTTTCCGAAG
Organism: uncultured Anaerolinea sp.; assembly: GCA_964409185.1. GTDB lineage: Bacteria > Chloroflexota > Anaerolineae > Anaerolineales > Villigracilaceae > Defluviilinea. Next base: position 2,208 of record CAYPCK010000120.1, read on the forward strand.
CCAAAGCGGAAGTCTCTCAAACATAATCACCTCGCGGATATTGTAGTACCCGCAATTATAAAATGAAAGGCGCATCTGCTGACACGCCTTTCAAAGTTATTTTTTCGAGATGCCGTATTTGACGGTCTCGCCGTCGAACGAATCGTCGGCGCTGGAGGACCCGGCAGGCGGACTTCCAAATACAAGTAACGATGTCAACGTTTCGGTTGTGATGTACTCCCGGTGCGCCTCGATCGCGGACTTCAACCCTGCCGAGGCTTCGACGGACAGTTCGATCCTGTCAGCGACATCCAAATCCGCGCTTTTGCGGAGGTCTTGTACGCGCCGCACAAATTCACGCGCCAGACCTTCCTGCACAAGTTCGGGAGTCAATTCAGTGACGAGCGCCGCGACGTACGCGCCTTCTTCGGCAACGGCGAATCCTTCCTTGGCTTGGGCTTTGACTTCAACTTCATCGGCGAGGATTCCATATTCGACTCCGTCGAGAGTCACTTTCACTGATTGACCAGAGATCAGCGTGCGCGCGACGTCTTCGGCGTTCATGGCGAGAATCGCTTTTTGCAGCGCGGGGAACTTGTTGCCGTATTTTTGCCCGAGTTGCTTGGGCAATGGTTTGACCGTATGCGACACGGCTTCGGTCGAGGCGTCCAATAAGCGGACTTTCTTCACGTTCAACTCATCGGTGAACAAGTCGGCATAGGTTTCGACGGCTTTGCGCTCGTTAGCGTTACCCACCGAGAATGCGGCTTCCGCCAGCGGCTGGCGCACTTTGCGATTCGCCTTCTGTCGCGCAGAATGTCCGAGGGAAACGAGTTTCATCACGAGAGCCATGTCGCGGTTGAGCGATTCATCGATCATCTCAGGCAACACGCGGGGCCATTCCGCCAAGTGCACCGACTCGGGCGCGGCGTCGTCCACCGAGCGGACGAGGTTTTGGTACAAGTCGTCGGCGAGGAAGGGCATGGAGGGGGCGAGCAACTTTGAAAGGGTGACAAGAGCCGTGTATAAAGTCGAGTACGCGGCTTGTTTGTCGGAGTCTGATTCCGATTTCCAGAAGCGGCGGCGCGAGCGGCGCAGATACCACGTGGAGAGTTTTTCCACGAAGGCTTCGATGGGACGCGTCGCGTTGGTGACGTCGTAATTTTCGTACGCCTCCGTCACATCACGGACGAGCACGTTGAGTTCGGATAAGAGCCAGCGATCCAAATCGCTGGTTGCTATAGGCATGGTGGTGACGGTGGGCTTGTCGAGGTTGGCGTAAGTCACGAAGAACGAATAGACGTTCCACAACGTGAGCGTGAAATTGCGGATCACCTCGCCCACCAAATCGGAGGAGAAGCGGCGCTCCTGCCCGGGCGGGGTGGCGGTGTAGAGATACCAGCGGAAGGCGTCCGCGCCGTGCACGTTCAACACATCCCACGGCGCGATGACATTGCCTTTCGACTTGGACATCTTCTGTCCTTCGCCATCGAGGATATGCCCAAGCGAGAGGACGTTTTTGAATGACACTTGATCGAAGAGCAGCGTGCTGATGGCGTGAAGCGAGTAGAACCAGCCGCGCGTTTGGTCTACGGCTTCGCAGATGTAATCGGCTGGGAATTGCGTCTCGAATTTTTCCTTGTTCTCGAAGGGATAGTGCCATTGCGCCACAGGCATCGAGCCTGAATCGAACCATACGTCGATCAGGTCTTTGACGCGCGTCATTTGTTTGCCGCAATCGGGACATGCCCAGTGGACATTGTCCACGTGCGGGCGGTGCAAGTCGAGATCGCCGAGGTCGCGCCCCGCTTTTGCAGAGAGTTCGGAGACCGACCCGACGCATTCGCGATGTTTGCACGATTCGCACTCCCAGACCGGCAGCGGCGTGCCCCAATAGCGTTCGCGGCTCAACGACCAATCAATGTTATTCGCAAGCCAATTCCCAAACCGTCCTTCGCGGGTGTGTTCGGGAACCCAGTTGATGGTGTTGTTGAGCGAGACGAGCCGGTCGCGGAACGCGCTCGTGCGGATGTACCACGATTCGCGCGCGTAATACAGCAACGGCGTGCTGCATCGCCAGCAGAACGGGTAGGTGTGTGTGTACTTTTCAAACTTGAGCAATAAACCGCGCGCGCGCAGATCTTCGATGATGCCGGGGTCGGCATCTTTTACAAACACGCCGCGCCAGGGCGTTACTTCAGATATGAACGCGCCGTTCGGGAGGACGGTCATTAACACGGGCAGGTCGTATTTTTTGCCGGTCTCCATATCTTCCTGTCCGAACGCCGGCGCGGTGTGGACCAAGCCTGTCCCGTCTTCGGTGGTGACGTACTCGCCCATCACAACGTAATAGGCGGGCTTGTCGGGAGGCAAAAAGGTGTAGAGCGGATGATATTTCAACCCGTTCAATTTTTTCCCTTTGTAGGTCTCAACAACCCTAACCTCTTCTCCGCTGAAAACTTTTTCGACCAAGGCTCTGGCGAGAATCAATTTTTCCTTTGCGCCGTTGTTTTCGCGTTCGACTGTGACGTAATCCACGTCGGGGTGCGCAACGACGGCGACATTGCCGGGCAATGTCCATGGCGTGGTCGTCCACACGAGGAGGGAGGTGTCAGGCTTGTCCACGAGCGGCATGCGAACGAAGATCGACGGGTCGGTCGCTTCGTCGTAGCCGAGGGCAACTTCATGGTCGGAAAGAGGCGTGCCGCAACGCGGGCAATACGGCACGACTTTGTAGCCTTTGAAGAGCAGGTCCTTCTCCCAGAAGTTTTTTAGGATCCACCAGACCGATTCGATGAACTCGTTGGTGTAGGTGACGTAGGCGTCTTCGAGATCCACCCAGAAGGCGATGCGGTCGGTGAGTTTTTCCCAATCCTGGATGTAGGTGAACACGGATTTTTTGCACAGCTCGTTGAATTTGTCAATGCCGAAATCTTCGATCTGCTGTTTGTTCGTGAAACCGAGCTGTTTCTCGACCTCGATCTCGACCGGCAAGCCGTGCGTATCCCAGCCGCCGCGCCGCGAGACGTGAAAGCCGCGCATGATCTTGTAGCGCGGGAACATATCTTTGAAGGCGCGCGCCAGCACGTGATGCACGCCGGGCTTGCCGTTGGCGGTCGGGGGACCCTCGTAAAAAACATACTCCGGCGCGCCCGCGCGGTGCTCGACGGTTTTTTTGAAGATCTCGCGTTGTTTCCAGAATTTTAGGACCGCTTCTTCCATCGAGGTGACGTTGAGTTTTGAATTGACCGGTTTGAACATGGATAGTCTCCTAGTTACCAAGTTGCTAGTTTTCCAGTTGGTTGGTTTCGTAGAGTTAGTGGCGGCTGAGTAGCCCGAGCGTTCCTTGCGAAGGCGTATCGAAACCACAATTAAAACAAAAACTCTCATCTCATTCCAGAGACGAGAGAATTCTCGCGGTACCACTCTGATTCCCAGCAACATGCTGAGCGCTCTATGGACGACTGACATCATCCTGTGTTGGTAACGGAGGACAACTCCGGCTCACTTACTAAATTCAGTTCGCGGCTCTGAGATGATTTTCAAGTTGCTGATCTGATGTGGCTTGCACCTGTTCCGCCACACTCGCTGACAGCCTCGGCAAATTTACTCGTTCTCGTCACTGCCTTTATGGTTTTGCGGATTATGCCACAATCCTCAGGGACGGTCAACAGGCTGAAATAAACCGTCCGTCTTCGCCGCCATGATGAAATCGTTCTTGTGCAAGCCTTTCACCATGTGAGTCCACCACTGGATGGTGACCCTCCCCCATTCAAGGATCATCAACGGGTGGTGGTCTTCTGCTTCAGCAATAGTGGCGATTTTGTTGGTAAATTCCACAGCTTGGGCGTAGTTTTTGAATTTGAAGATTCGTTGTAGCCGCAAGATATTGTCTTGCGTTATGACCTGCCAATCGCCGATCTGTGGAAGCAATTCGGCGATTTCGGTATCGGTCAAGGCTGGGTCACCGCCGCGGCAGGCTATACAATTGAAATGAGCCAATTCGGTCATTGTCACGCGTCCAAAAATTCTTCGGGGGTCATCCCTGCCTGTTTCACAATCGCCCTCAAGGTACCTTCAGGCATATCTCCCGGGTGATTCGGAATTGTTGTAAAACGCCCCGTAGATGGATTACGCCAGATTTCATGACTTCCTGCCGCGTGACGAAAAAACTCAAAGCCTAAGACCTTGAGTTTTTTAACAATTTGCCGGTATCGAAATCCAGATAACCGCCCCATTTTATCCCGCGACGATCAAGGGGTAATCAAAACTTTCAGTAATCTGCGGAAGTTGAATATCGTCCTGCGCTTCCAGCAATTTTCGGACGATGTCACGCGCAATCTCAACAGTCTCTGCAATTGTACGTCCCTGGGCGATCAAGCCCTGAACATCGTCGGACGTGGCGAGATAGACACCTTCGGGCAATTTTTCGATATGAATTCGAACGATCCGTTCCTCAATATCCAACATGGAATTACTCCTTGTCGTTCACAAGTATAGCACACGCTCACAACGCGTTTACCAAATCCACAACTGCATCGATCGACGGCAGATGAATCCGAATCGCCTTGCGACCCGCTTCGATCAGCGCATCGAAATCGCCGAGGGCTTGGGCGCGAAGTAAAGTGCCGAAACTCAGCTCTTCGGTAGGGATATCAACATCCTTTTCAGGGTCGGCGGTGATGACCAAAAATA
>CAYPCK010000121.1:0-6862 GCA_964409185.1 uncultured Anaerolinea sp.
CGGCGCGTCAGCCACACGGGCGGTTTGCAGCGGGCTGGTGGGGGCAATCGCGTGCCCTTCGGTGGACCCGGTCTTTTTATGCGACGCGCTGATAATCGCGATCAAATCTATAAGTTGCCAATGGCTCGGTGGGGCAATGGAGAATGCGAACGAATCTTCATCGTTTGAGCCAGCCTGCCACTCGACGAACCCGCCGGGGATCGAGCGCGAAGCGGAACCGGATCCCCGGCGCGCCAGACGCGAAAGTTCGCGTTCGCTCAAATCCAGACCCGCGGCTTTGCTCCCCGCCAACGCCAGCGCGGCAAACGCCGAAGCCGAGGAGGCGATCCCCGCGCCGGAGGGGAAATTATTTTCGGTGATCACTTCCGCACGGTATTTGACGTTCGTCATGCCGCGGATCAAATCCAAAATGTGAGAGACGCGTTCCAGCCCCGCGCCGGTCACCTCATGCCCGCCGATGATGAGTTCGTCGAACGGAAGCGAAGGCTGAAAACTGACCGTGGTGCGCGTCGTCAACCCATCCAAGTTCACCGAGATCGAGCCGTTGAGAGGGATGCGAAGAGAATTATCACGATTTCCCCAGTATTTAATGAAGGCGATATTAGGATGCGCCTGCGCGGTGGCTGTGGTCATGAGGCGATGATACCACCGGAGGCGCATACCGTATGCAAATCCCTTGTAAGGTATGCATCGAAACTTTGCGCTGTATCTCCGTCATGTAGGGTGAAGACAGTCGTTGCCTGATTATGAACGGAGTAAAACATGATCGCCCTCAAATTCATTGCCGCCGCCGTGGTCGCCGGAATGCTGTTCCTAGTGGGTCGCTTCACCGACGAATATTTCCGCCCGTATAAGCGCAAGGAGTAACTCCCTTGCCGGTTGACTGGGGATGCCCCTGCCTGTTGCGGATCGGGGAGTTTTGTATTAATTTCAATTCAATTTGATTCGCCTTGTGCCGGGCGCCTGGGCGAGGAGTATAGTTAGGAAGAAACCGCCAGGACACCCCATGCAAGACTCTAAAAAGACCCGGGCACAACCGATCGAAGAAGTCGCTTCCCTTCAACAAAAGAAAATCGAAGGGACGGGTTCGCTCGAATCCGCCATCATCGATTCCGCCATGGATGCGATCATCGTCGTGGATGAGGAGCACCGCATCGCGCGCTTCAACCGCGCGGCGGAGGAGGTCTTTGGGTACACGGCGCGGCAAGCGCAGGGGAAACCCGTTCACATGCTTCTGCCGGACGAATTGCGCGATGCCCACCAGCGGCACTTGCGTCAGTTCGGCAAAACAGGCGTCACGTCGCGCTCGATGCGCTCGCTGGGCACCCTCTCCGGGTTGCGCTCCGATGGCAGGGTCATCTCGGTGGAGGCTTCGATTACCCAGACCGACACCCCAGCCGGGAAATTCTTCGCCGTCATCCTGCGCGATGTGAGCGAGAGGCAAAACCTCGAAGACCTGATCCTGCGCCAATATGAATCGCTCAACACCCTGCATCTCGTTACGCTTAATTTGTTGAACCATCGCAATATCAAAGACCTGTTGCAGTTTATTGTGGACCAGGCGGTGGGCTTGCTCGAAGTGACCTATTGCGAGATCCTCCTGCCCGATGGGGATGAACTGGTGGCGCACGCCTTTACGCGGGAGAACCCTTTCACCTTCGGGAATCGCTTCAAGCGCGAGGATGCAAAAATGAGCTGGCAGGTGTTCGAGACAGGCAAGCCAGCCGTGGTGGACGATTATGCCGTTTGGGCGAACCGCCAACCGATCTATGAACAAGAGGGCTTTCACGCGGTTGCCGTGTTGCCCTTGTTGGTGGGCGAGCAATGCATCGGTGTGCTGGGGATGACGCGCGACAAACCCGGCCACACCTTCACCGAAGAACAGATCCTCACCGCCACGCGCCTTGCCGCTATTGCCGCGCTTGCCATCGAGAATTCCCGCCTGCTCCTCGAAATTCGGCGGCTCGCCACCACCGATGAGTTGACCGGCGCGCACAACCGACGGAGCCTGTTGGAACACGGCGAGCGCGAAGTGCAACGGGCGGCGCGATACCAGCGCCCGTTTTCGGTGTTGATGCTCGATCTCGATCACTTCAAGCGCATCAACGACACTTGGGGGCATCTCACCGGGGATGTGGCGTTGCGGGAAGTGGTGCAGGAGGCGATGCGGCAGATCCGCAATACCGATATGATCGGCCGCTATGCGTTGAACGATAAAGATGCCGAAGGGGTGATCGGACGGTTTGGCGGCGAAGAGTTCGGGGTGTTACTGCCGGAATGTTCGGCGCAGGATGCGATGATGGTGGCGGAGCGCATCCGCGCGTCGGTGGAGGAGAAGACCTTCCATCCGGCGGGTCAGACCGACGGGGAAGTGGATGCGGGCGCCCCAGGCTTTTCCGTCACCCTCAGCCTTGGGGTCGCGTCCATGCGCTCCGCCTCCGACACGCTGGCAGACATCCTTTCGCGCGCCGACCAGGCGTTGTATATCGCCAAACAGTCGGGACGAAATCGCGTGTGTTCGCTCGCAGAGAACCAATAGGTATTGCGCGGTAACGCACGAGGTCGGAGATGCTTCCCCTCGCACCATAAAAAATCGGAGCGGAAATCATTGAAATGAAGCGCAGGCAATAACGAAAAGGTGAGTTATTAAAGCAGGAAGTGAAGCCTATGAAAAAAGATCGCAAGGAAGTAGTAAAGCGCCGTTCGGGCAAACCGGGAAAGAGCCAGCGCTCGGAAAAAACTGACGCGAAGCAAAAACAAAAGCCCTCCGCTGTCGGGACCAAGAGAGTGAGCCGACGGATTTCCTCTGCAGGCAAAGATAACGCCAAATATGGGCAGGCAGAGAAACCGCTGGGAGAAAGCCAGACAAGGATACAGTTGATAATTGACAATATTGATGAAGTCGTTTATTCGACCCAACAAGTCTCACCCAATTCGCTCATAGGAATCCCCAATTTTGTCAGCGACCGTTCCGCGAAAATTCTCGGCTTTCACCCGCGCGAATTTATGGACGACCCGGAACTTTGGTTCAGGCTGATTCACCCGGAGGACAAGCAAGCCCTGCAGGATCAAACGTCGGCGATATTTGAATCCCGTCAGCCCGGACTGCGCCTGTACCGCCTGCGGCAAAAACAAACCGGGCATTATCGCTGGTTCGAAGACCATGTGGTTCCCCAGCTGGATGAAATGGGCAACGTCATCGGCACGTTCGGTGTCGCGCGTGACATCACAGGCCGGAAAGAGGCAGAACAACGCACGCAGACCTTATTGGAAGCGTCGCCGGATGGGATCATGGTTGTCAAAGCCGACGGCAAGATCAGCCTCGCGAACAGGCAATGTGAGGCGCTGTTTGGTTATACAATGGATGAGCTGATTGGCGAACCGGTCGAGATGCTGGTCCCCGAACGGTTTCGACAACGCCACCTTCGCTATCGAGATAACTATGTCCAAGCCGCCTATCCGCGTGAGATGGGTGCGAAGAAGGAGTTAATCGCACTTCGAAAAGATGGCGCAGAATTTCCAGTAACGATCAGTCTTTCTCCAATGATGACTGAAGAAGGGTTAATTACCACAATCGTGATTCGCGATATCGCCGAGCGCAAAAGGGCGGAACAATTCCTGCGGGAGAGCGAGGAGCGTTTCCGCAGTTTATTTGAAAATTCGCCTCTTGCCATTTGGGAAGAGGATTTTTCGCAGGTCAAAGCCGCTCTCGATGAGTTAATGCAAAAAGGGGGGACGGACCTGAACGACCTGCTCGAGGCGCATCCCGAGATCGTTTCTGAATGCCTTCGACAGGTGCGGGTATTGGATGTGAATCATGCGGCTTTGAAACTTTACGAGGCAGAAACCAAATCGGACCTGTTGGGTTTCCTGGACAAAACGTTTCCCGAGGAAGTAATCAAGCGCTTCAAAAACGAACTTCTATTAATCGCGCGCGGCGGGCGGGAGTATCGTTCGGAAAGTCTGGTGAACACCCTGCAAGGCGCTCGTCGGGACGTTTTGGTGCATTGGGCAGTGGCTCCGGGATCGGAACAGGATTATTCCAGAGTGCTTGTTTCCCTGACCGACGTGACGGAGCAAAAACAAGCGGAGGAAAAATTGCGCGAGAGCGAAAAGCGTTTCCGGGCGCTGATCGAAAACAGTTCCGAGGAGGTTTCCCTGCTTGCCGCGGACGGAAGCCTGCTTTACGAAAGTCCATCGGCAAACCCCACACTAGGGTATGCTCCCGGCGAGTTTCTTGGGCATAGCCTGTTCCAGCTTGTGCACTTGGAGGATCTGGAACGTGTACAGGTTCGTTTTACCGATCTGGTACAGTCGCCCGGCTCGAGCGTCCGAGACCAGTTTCGCTTGCGTCACAAAAGCGGCGAGTGGCGCTGGGTGGAAGCGCTGGGGACCAACCTGCTGGATGAACCGGCCGTTCAGGCGGTGGTGGTCAACTATCACGACATCACCGAGCGCCGGCAGGCGGAAGAATCATTGCGCGACCGTGAACAACGGCTGGATGCGATCATCCAGAACGAACCCGAATGCATCAAACTTCTGAATGCAGACGGGGCGCTCCTGCAAATGAACCCTGCCGGGCTGGCGATGATCGAAGCCGATTCGCTCCAATCCGTGTTGGAGAAGCCCCTCTATTCGATCGTGTCGCCGGAATACCGCGAGGCGTTCCGAGAGTTGAACAATCGCGTGTTCCGCGGCGAAAGCGGGAAACTCGAATTCGAGATCGTTGGGTTGAAAGGCACGCGTCGCTGGGTGGATACCCATGCCGTCCCGATGCGAAACGATCAGGGGGAGGTGATTGCTCTGCTGGGAATCACCCGCGATATTACCGAACGCAAACTCGCGGAGCAAGCCCTCGAAGCCGCTGAAAAAAAATATCGCAACCTGGTGGAGCGTTTGCCGGTTGTAGTGTACACCTCCGAATTGGGCGTTGAGGGCCGGTGGATTTACGTCAGCCCGCATATTGAAGAATTGCTTGGCTTCACAGCGGAGGAGTGGCTGGAGGATTCCACACTTTGGTATCGGCATATCCACCCGGAAGACCGCGAGCGCCAGTCTGCGCTGGAGGAGCAAGCCTGGTCGAGGGGCGAGCCGTTCGATTCTGAATATCGCATGTTCACCCGCGAGGGCCGCGAGGTCTGGATCCGCGACATCGGGCACATCCTTCCTCCGCAAAATGGCGGGTTGCCGGTGGTGCAGGGGACACTGATGGATGTCAGCGCGCGAAAACTTGCAGAGGCGGAACTGCGCAGGAACGAGGAACGCCTGCAGTTATTCTTCAGCCAGTCGCTGGATGGGTTCTTCTTCAGTATGCTCGAGGAGCCTGTAGAGTGGAACGAGGCGGTCGATAAGGAAAAAACAATTGAGTACGTCCTCACACATCAGCACGTTACGGAAGCCAACGATGCCATGTTGAAGCAATACGGCGTTGAAAGGGCGGACCTGATCGGCAGGACTCCGGCGGAGTTTTTCGCCCACGATTTGGACCAGGCGCGCCGGTTCCGCAGGGCGTTGTTCGATGCGGGTCATTTGCATCTGGAGACCGAGGAGCGCACGGAGGACGGCAAGCCTTTGTGGGTGGAGGGTGATTATGTATGCATGCGCGACGACCAGAACCGCATTACCGGCATGTTTGGGATCCAGCGCGATATTACCGAGCGTAAACGGGCGGAGAGGGAGTTGCAGGCGTCCGAGGAGCGCTTCCGTTTGTTGGCGGGCAACATCCGCGAGGTGTTTTGGATCACCGACCCCGTAGCGAAGAAGGATGTATATCTCAGCCCCGCGTACGAGGAGGTCTGGGGGCGCAGGCTTGAAGAGCAATTGCGAGACCGGAACGTATTTATCGAAAGCGTCTTGCCCGAGGACCGGCGGATGGTTCAGGAAACGATCGAAAAGCAGGTTCAAGGCCGCAAAACGGAAATGGAGTACCGGATCAGGCGTCCCGACGGTTCGATCCGTTGGATTTGGGACCGCGCCTTTCCCATCTTTGACGAGTCTCAAACCGTGAAGTTGATCACCGGAATTGCCGCGGACATCACCGAACGCAAGCAGGCAGAAGCGGAGACCCTCCGTCATTTGGATGAATTGCAAGCGTTGTACGAGAATGGCTTGGCGGTGGGGCGGTTGTTAAGCCCGCGCGAGATCGGCGAACGGGTCATTCAAACGTTCACAGAATATCTTTCGTGGCATCATGTCACCATACGCCTGCGAAAGGGCGAAAGTGACGATCTGGAATTGGTCGCGTTTAGCATACCCCACCTGAAGGAAGAGGATAAGGCGATCGTGGAAGGGAATTTCAACGCGCGCATCAACAAAGTGGGGCAGGGGATGAGCGGCTGGGTGGTGCAAACCGGAACCGCCATTCGCACAGGAAACGTTCACGACTATCCTCAGTATGTGGATACGTATGAAGAAATCAAATCGGGCATGTACATGCCTTTGAAAGTGGGCGACCAGATCATCGGTTCCATCAGCGTGGAGAGCGAAGTAGCGGACGCGTTCACTCAGCAGGATGAACGCCTGCTGGCTACTCTTGCCACTCAGGCGGCGGTGGCTTTCGAAAACGCGCGTTTGTATCAAGCCGTCCAGCAGGAATTGGGAGAGCGTCGTCACGCCGAGGACATGCTGGCGCAGGAACGCAACTCTCTGGCGAATCGCGTCGAGGAACGGACCTCCGAATTGATCTCCGCCAACGCGAATTTGGCGCGCGCCTTGCGGGTCAAGGATGAGTTCCTCGCCAACATGAGCCATGAATTGCGCACGCCGCTAAACGCGATCTTGGGTCTGTCTGAAAGCCTGAGCGAACAGGTGGCGGGACCGCTGAATGACAAACAGAAAAAATATCTTCAGACCATCACCGAAA
>CAYPCK010000122.1:0-6854 GCA_964409185.1 uncultured Anaerolinea sp.
ATGGTGCTCTACGCCGGGAACCATAGACTTGCGCATGATGTGCAGGAACTGCTTGGCGGTCACGCCGGCAAATTGCAGATCAGCCCGAACGTGCGCCCGACCCTCGAAGTGGAAGACCTCGAACCGGCCAGCAACGTGCTTGCCTCGTTGGTGACAAACCTGCGCCAGCGGCAGATCAAAGGCGTGGATGAGTTGTATAACTGGGCATCGGGCAATTTATTGCCGACCGCCTACGCACAGGGACGCATGATTCGCTTCCTGAGCCGGTTGTATGAGTCAACGCGCGGCTTGTTGAGCGTGAACATCGGCGCCTCGGCTTCGACGGTTGCGGCGGGTTTCAACGGCGAGTTGACCCTCGGCGTGTATCCGCAATTCGGGTTGGGCGAGAACCTTGGCGCGATCCTGCAACATACCGAGATCGAACAGATCATGCGCTGGATGCAACTCGATATTTCCTCGAACACCCTGCGCGAATTCCTGTTTCAGAAATCGTTACACCCATCCACCGTGCCTGCCACACAGGACGAACACGCCATCATGCAAGCCATTGCGCGGCAGGCGTTGTACCTCGCCGTTCGCGCCGCGCAGAAAAATTTCCCCGCCAGCGCGCGCGCCGCGCGGGCAGGTCTCATGCCGAAACTCGATTTGATCCTGGCGGGCGGCGGCGCGATTGCCGATGGCGGTTCGGTGGGGCAGAGTCTGTTGCTCCTGCTCGATGCGATTCAGCCGGTGGGCATCATGCCATTTTTACTCGACCAGAACAATTTACTGCCCATGCTGGGCGCGGCATCCACGCGCAGTCACTACCTGCCGGTGCAGGTGATCGAATCCGGCGCATTCATCGGCATGGGGACGGTCGTGTCGGTAATCGCCTCCGCCAATTACGGGGAGACGGTCGTGCGCGCCAAACTGACGTACGCCGACGGCACCGAAGTGCGCGCCGATGTGAAATTCGGCGGGCTGGAGATCATCCCTCTGCCCAGCGGACAGACCGCCCGTCTGACGTTGAGTCCGCTTCGCCGCGCCGACGCAGGCTTGGGTCCGGGAAGAAGCGGAGTCGCCACCGTGACGGGAGGCGCGCTGGGAGTCGTGATCGATGCGCGCGGGCGTCCGCTAAATCTGCCGTCCGACCCAGTGCGCCGCCGGGAATTGATGAAGCGCTGGTCGCACGCGGTTGGAGGATAGAAGATGCTCGCACCTGTTTTACACGTGTTGCCGCTTGCCACGATCGTCCGTGAACGAACCCTGCCCGTTGCCGGCAAAGTGAACGCGCATTTGAACCAGCGCGTCAGCCCCACCGATGTGATCGCCGAAGCGAACTTTGCGCGCGAACACCTGTTGATCGATGTGGCGCGAACGTTCAATGTGCCGGTGAAGCTTGCCGACCGCATGATCAAGGTGAACGAACGCGACCGCGTGGCGCAGGGCGCGCTGGTCGCCGAAAGCGGCGGGATGTTCTCGCGTTCGATCCGCGCGCCGCGCGCCGGGCGCGTGATGGTGGCGGGCGGCGGGCAGATCCTCATGGAAGTGGGGGATGCTCGTATCGAATTGCGCGCCGGGTTGCCGGGTACCGTCACGCAGGTCATCCCTGAAAAGGGCGTGGTGATTCGCACGGCGGGCGCGTTGATTCAGGGAGTGTGGGGGAACGGGCGCATCGACAGCGGTTTGATGACCAGCCTGATCGAAAAGCAGGACGATATCCTGACCGCCGAACGGCTGGACGTGAGCATGCGCGGTTCGGTCATCCTGGGCGGGCACGTGCGCGATGCCGATACCCTGCGCGCCGCCGCCGACCTGCCGGTGCGCGGGCTTGTCCTTTCGAGCATGTATTCCTCGTTGTTGCAAACGGCGTATCAGATGAAGTATCCCATCCTTGTGCTCGAGGGGTTCGGCGCCCTACCGATGAATTCCGCCGCGTTCAAACTGCTCACCACCAACAACAAGCGCGAAGCGACCGTCAATGCCGAGCACTTCGACCGCTACAGCGGCAGCCGCCCGGAGGTGATCATTCCCCTGCCGGTCTCGAACGAACCGGAGGAGCCGAATCCGTATGAAGCGTTCAGCGCGGGCCAAACCGTGCGCATGAAGCGTCCGCCGCACGCGGGGATGATCGGGTCCATTGCGAGTCTGCGGCCGGGGTTGAGCGAATTGCCCAGCGGTTTGCGCGCCGTCGCGGCGGATGTCCGCCTTGAAAACGGCGAAACCGTGATCGCGCCTTTGGTAAATCTTGAAGTTGTGGGATAATACGCCACAACGCACTTGAGGAGAATGACTATGTCAACATTCAACGACGACAGCATGGATTTTGAAGAGGAGAATCCGCCGGAGGAATCCAACAACCGCACCTTCCTGTTCGCGGCGGGCGGGTTGGGCTTGCTCGTGCTTCTTGCGCTGGTTTGTCTCGCTGTGTATGTCTGGTACTCGTTGAATAACAACCAGTCGGCGGGGCAGACGGCGACCGCCGTTGCCGCAGAGCAACAAGCGACGATCCAGGCGGGACTCACGCAGACCGCCATCGCCAATGCGTTGACCTTGACCGCCGGCGCGACCGCCACGCTGCCTCCCACCAATACGCCTGTCATCGCGCAGGCGACCGATACCCCTGGGACGCCTGGCGCTCCCACCTCCACGCCCAGCGGACCGACCTCCACGCCGAACATCGCCGCCACCACCACCGTCGGCGCGGCGCTATCGCAGATCGCCAACACCACCCAGACCGTCATCCCGACTTCGACCACCCTGCCCAACACCGGCTTTGCCGATGAAGTGGGCATCCCCGGCATGTTCTTCGCTGCCCTCGCGCTGGTGGTCGTGATCTTCCTTGTGAGGAGGTTGAGGGTTGCGACGGTGAGGTAGAGTTATATTACGAATGATATAGGTCCCTAAAGGTCTCAAAGACCTTTAGGGACTGTTTTATTAACTCACCTGACGGCAACTTTGCTCGGAGGCGGTCTACCCTGAAAGATATAATATGCGACCGCCGTGTTTTGCAGGGTACACCGCAGGGTCGCAGACCCTGCGGGAGCATAAATTGCGTAACATTGGTTTTTATATCCAAAATGTCAGACAGATTTTGCAGCCTGTTTTGTAGCCTGGGGTGTGACATACTCTTGCCTGAAGATTACACACCACGTAGATTGCGAGGAGGAAAATGAACAATGAACCCAACCCAACCCAACCCAACCATGAAGCAGGCTTTTAGCGCGCGTGAATTTGAGGTGTTGGAACTCATCGCTCGCGGATGCAAGAATCGGGAGATCGCCCGGTTTCTCACGATCAAGGAGCGGACTATCAGATTTCACATTGAAAATATATTGGATAAACTCGGTGTGAAAAACAGAACGGAAGCGGCTTGTGTTGCGTTAAAGATGGGGTGGATTGACAACGAGAAAACATAGTTACACGAACTGGCGTTTAAGCCAGTAGACATGGCGAGAGGAATTTGATATGCTCAAACCGATGAATTTACCAAGGAGGATAATTTCAGTATTTGTTGTTGCACTTATGTTTGCTTTGCCGGGTGCGGACAGGTAGCTCCTGCGCCAACGGCTACGGCGAGCATAACGGCAACCCTATCGTCAACTGTTTCTTCGAATTTTCCGTCATTTGTCAGTAAAGTTACTCCAACCGCCACAATCATTCCCCTCCCTACGTGTACTCCTATACCGAGCAGTTATATATATGTGATTGATGAAGTTGTATATCACAGCGATGCAGGCATAGAGTTAGGTGCGAGGGGAGCGATTGGGGTATTGCAGCAGGCATTGGAGGAACATCACCCTGAGTGGGCACAAGAGGATGGCTTGGCTGAGTATATATGGGATAGTAGTCATACACAAAATATTGGTATTAATCCGCGAGTGTTTTTAGTGATTGCCGGAGCATCACTGGATTGGCAAGTACCAGAAGACCGCAATTTACTTGAGGATATTAGCAGGACGGGAGTCGCGGTAACCCAACACTATCGGGAATTTCGATTCAACGAAGAGTTGCAAGCCAACTATCCTCAGGTTGCCAATCCTGAAAGTTACGCTCTCTACGCCTTCTCTGATTACGACTTTGAAAAACTCGATGCTTGGCAACAAGAGTATGACCGAATGTTTGGAGATGTGCAGCCCCGCATTATTGCAGAGGGCTGCAAGATTGGAACTCTAAAGAGCAACGGAGGCCCAAAATGTTCATAGTGACAAACTCAATACGGCGGGCTTTACTTGTAACGCTAGTGGTTTTTGTTGCAACTTTGTTTGCAGGCTGCGGGCAGATTACACAGGTTCCCAATGTTACGACCACAATGATGCCGAGCATCGCGCCTTTAATTCCTTCAAATACTCCATTGCCTATCAACGTAATTACCCAAACGGTAACAGCCATACCCCTTTCTACATGTACTCCTATACCTAATAATAATGTTTATCTGGTTGATCGCGCTGTTTACGATGCTGTGGATGCGGGATTAGAGTTAGGGGTGGGGGAGGCAGTTGAGGTTCTTCAACAAGCATTGGAGGAGCATCATCCTGAGTGGGCAGAAGAGGATGGCTTGGCTGAGTACGTATGGAATCATAGCCATGCACAGAATATTGGCGTCAATCCGCGGGTGCTTCTGGTGACAACAGGTGTGGCGCTGGATTGGCAGATACCTGAGGATCATGATCTGCGTGAAGATATTATTCAAACGGGAATCACATTGACGCAGCACTATCGAGAATTTCGTTTCAACGAAGAGTTGCAAGCCAACTACCCTCAGGTCGCCGATGCCGCCAATTATGCTCTCTACGCTTTCTTTGATTACGACTTGGAAAAACTTGATGCTTGGCAACAAGAGTACGACCAAATGTTCGGAGATGTTCAAGATAGGCTGGGTAGTGAGTTTTCCATTATGCCTGAAACGTTGATGGTAGATCAAAATCTTGAACCATTCATGGCTAGACCATTTAGGCAACCTCAAGGTCCGACACCTTTTTATACAGTTTATTCTTTCTTAGACCATTCTTCGCCTTATGCTTATCAAGAAGGCACACTCTCTCGTTTTGACGGGGCGCAGCAACTGCTAGGTACAAGAGCTAGCTGTGACGCAGGGATGACGTGTTACAGTGGACACGAGGGGTATGACTATACAACTGGACGCGAGTATCCCGCTACCAAACCGCCCATTTATTCTGTTGCTGATGGTGTCGTTAGTGCCGTGATTCAGGAGTGCGGTCAAGTTGAGATTCTGCACGAAGCGCAACAGATTGTTACCGTTTACATGCACATGGAAAACATTCAGGTAGTGTATAACCCCATAACACCTGAAACTGTAACAGATGAAACTGTCCTGGGATATACCGGCGATGTAGATGACGGCGGGAATCAATGTAATTCAGATGGAGCACATCTTCATTTTCATGTTCGATCTCAAAATGATACGCAATCTTTCATCGATCCCTTCGGTTGGTGGAATATCAATGGATTACCCGACCCGCTGGAAGATTACCCCGCCGGAGGTAGTTCAAGTGGCAGTTCGTGGCTTTGGAAAGGCGATGAATATGGAGATGGCGACCTCACAGTGGATAATCGCGAATCTCAAGCGCAATTATTTCATCTTCCAAACGATGTAGAGGATGGGCAGACTTGGTGGTATGCAACCGGTTATCAAAACGAATCTTGGTGGACCTATAGTACTGCCAGCGAAGCTACCAGTACCAATTGGGCTATATGGGGTGTAGATATTGAGCAGGCTGGTGTTTATCAAGTTCAAGCCTATTGGCCCAATGACCCAGATCCCCAAACCGACCCTGTCCCTGTTCCGAAGGCGACTTACACACTTTACTACCATGACACGCAAGGCAGTGTTCAGTCGGTGGAATTGTACGCCGACCAGAGCCGCGACGCAAATCAATTCACGACTTTGTGTGCAGTTTCCTATGAAAACGAATCTGGGGGATGTCCACAATATCCACAGATCCAATTTGGAGTGGGATCGAGCGTTCTCATTCTTCGAGACGTTTCAGAGGAATATGCAGATCCGGACAAATATATGGTGTTCTTCGATGCGATTCGGTGGGAACCGTATGTCGCTCCGACCCCCACGCCGATACTGACGGCTACACCCCTGCCTGCTGCAGGCCAGCTGACGTGTTATTCCGATAACCCGGCGGTTTTCGACTGTGTTCAGATTGATCCTTATACCGTGCGTTGGAACATTATCGGTAATCCCTACAATGCGCCAAATATCACAGGTCAGTTCAACGTTGAGCACCCCAACCAGCCGGTGTATGTCACCGCCCATTGGGAATTCCCCCAATGGGTTAACATCTCTCCTTGGCAGACCAACCCAAAAGGTCATTATGGCATCATCGGCCTGCCGAGTGTCTATGTCAATGATGGGGGCTTTGGCACGCCATGCAGTTCCAATCCGGATCAATTATGCGGTAATTTTCCTGTCGGCACGTGGGACTTCATACAGCCCGCAGTAACCAACTCATTCAAAAGGGCGACGGTCGGGTTTCAAATTTACCCAGACCCGTCTGCCACCGTGTATTGGACGCCTCAGAATTCGTACCTTATCGTTTCCAGTGTTGGCTATGGTGGCATACCTTCCACACCCGGACCAACACCTACATTACCTCCCATCGCTACGCCCACTCCCACACCTCAACCAACAGCGACGCCTGAGCCTTGCTGGTGTCCGCTTGAGGCTCTACAGGGATTGCTTTGCGGTTCCACAGCATCGAGCGGCAATCTCAGCCAAGCGACTTTCCACACGGTTTCACACAGCCTCCAACAAGCTTTGTTCGACATTCAATTGTTTCATCGTGTGGAGGATGAGATTTTGAGCCAAACCCCGCAAGGGCAACATTACATTGACCTCTATT
>CAYPCK010000123.1:0-1504 GCA_964409185.1 uncultured Anaerolinea sp.
AAGGGACACAAGACCGGAATCTTCACCTCGTGGGCGGAGTGCGAGAAACAGGTGAAGGGATTCGTCGGCGCCAAATTCAAGGCGTTCGAGTCGCAGAAGGAGGCTGAATTAGCCGTCCAGTCGAAGTATGAAGCGTTCAAAGGGAAGTCGTCCACGCTGGGGAGGTGGAAGGAATCCGAAGAGCCGCCGATCCTGCCGTCCATCTGTGTGGACGCGGCGTGCAAAGGCTCGCCCGGCAAAATGGAATATCGCGGCGTGGACACGGAAACGGGGAAGGAAATTTTTCGCGCGGGTCCGTACCCTGATGGGACGAACAATGTGGGCGAGTTTCTCGCTATCGTGCGCGCGCTGACGTGGCTTGTGAAGCAAAAACGGAAATTGCCGGTTTATTCTGATTCTGAAAATGCGATCGCGTGGGTCGAGATCGGCGTGTGCAAGACGAATTTAAAACGCACCGGCAAGAATGCGCTGGTCTTTGCGATGATCCGCAGCGCCGAGAACTGGCTGGCGGAAAACGAGTTGGACGACGACGCGGTGCTGAAATGGGACACCGACGAGTGGGGCGAGAACCCGGCGGATTATGGGCGGAAATGACGAAGATTTCGGCGTACGCAGTTTGCTAGACCCGTTTACTTCGCGCCTTCTTTATGCTGCCTCACCAACTCGCGGCGCAGAATCTTTCCAACGGTGGTCTTCGGCAATTCACTTCGGAATTCCACGTGAGTTGGCACTTTGTACGGGGCAAGACTTTCTTTGCAGAACGCGCGCAATTCTTCTTCGGTCATTGATTCGCCGGTTTTCAGCACAACCCAAGCCTTGACCGTTTCGCCGCGGTTCGGGTCGGGGATGCCCGCCACGCCGACTTCGAGCACCTTCGGGTTGGCGGCAATCGCTTCCTCCACTTCGCGGGGCCACACTTGGAAACCGCCGGGCTTGATGAGTTCCTTTTTGCGGTCAACGATGTAGAAGTAACCGTCCTCATCCATGCGGACGATGTCGCCCGTGTATAGCCAGACCTTTCCGTTTTTGTCCGCGCGCAAGGAGTTGGCGGTCTCGGTCGGCATGTTGTGATAGCCCTTCATCACCTGGGGTCCATGCAGGAGCAGTTCGCCAATTTCACCTTGCGGAAGATCCGTCTCGCCATCGTCGAGGCTAACGACGCGGCATTCCATTGAGGGCAGGGGCATACCGATGGAGCCTGTCTTGTTTTCGCCGAGCAGGGGATTGCAGTGAGTCGCGGTCGGCGCTTCCGAGAGGCCATAGCCCTCGAACACCTTTCCGCCCGTCAGTTTTTCGAATTGATCTTTCGTCTCGCGCAGCAACGCCGCGGAACCCGAGACGCACGCCTTGATGGAGGTGAGGTTATATTTGCCTGCTTTTACATCGGAATGATTGTTGATGCCGTTGTACAGCGCGGGCACGCCGGGGAAAATGGTGGCTTTATATTTCTGGATATTGTCGAGGACATCTTTGAGATCGCGGGGGTTGGGGACCATCACCATCG
>CAYPCK010000123.1:1514-6840 GCA_964409185.1 uncultured Anaerolinea sp.
ATGGCGAAGTTCATACCGGCTACCATTCCATACACATGGAATAGCGGGATGCCCATAAGAACGACCTCGCTGCCTTCCTCGAGGATCGTCATCCATGAACGGATTTGCAGTGTGTTCGCGACGATGTTGCGGTGCAGCGCAATAGCCCCTTTCGAGACGCCGGTCGTACCGCCCGAATATTGGAACAACGCCGTATCGTCGGGACCCACCTGCACATTCGGTCGAGCCGCTGACTTGTATTTCGCGAGCAGATCCCGCATCCACACGTCGCCCGCGGGCAGATTCTTGTCAATGTGGAAGCCGCCTTTCTTTTCGCGTAACAACGTGAATAGGATGCGCATGACGGGCGGGAGCGTCTCTTTGAGATTGGTCACAATGATCTTTTTGATCTTTGTGTTGGGTTGCGCCTTCTTGATCGTGTTGTAAAAGTTCGTCATCACGAACATCACTTCGATACCCGCGTCGTTTGCCTGATGTTCGATCTCGTGAGGAGTGTAGAGCGGGTTCGTGGCAACCACCACGCCGCCCGCTTTGAGGATGCCGAAATACGCCATCACAAATTGCGGGGTGTTCGGCATGAAAATTCCCACGCGGTCGCCTTTCTTCACGCCCATGTCCACCAGCGCGGCGGCAACCCGGTCGGAGATCTCGTTCATCTCCTTGAACGTAATGACCGCGCCCTTGAAGATTGTGCAGGCGCGGTCTGGATATTTACGCGCCGATTCGTCGAGAAAATGAAACAACGGCGCTTCAGGAATATCAATGGTGTGCGGAACCCCTTTATCGTAATGAGCCAACCACGGTTTCTCGTTCATGATATCTCCTCTTTTACTTGGATGTTTCCAGTATAGTCAATGCAAAATCAAAAGTCAACCAACAGGCGGATGCGCATCTCGATCTTTTCAACGACGCCATCCTCAGCCTTGAACCACAAAATACTCGGGTCCGACTCCTTGAACCAGTTCGCCTGCCTGCGGACGAAGACCCGCGTCGCGCGACGGGTGAGTTGCTTCGCCTCCTCGACTGTGGTCTTCCCTTCAAGCGCCTGCACACATTCGCGATACCCAATCGCGGACATCGTCGGCAGGGAGGGGGAGTAGCCGCGCGCCAATAAGTTTTTCACTTCATCCAACAAACCATTGGCATACATCGCTTCGATGCGCGCATCCACGCGCCGGTACAACTCCTCCCGCGGACGGGTGAGTCCGATTGTAATTAACCGATACAGCGAGTTGCCCTGCCCGCGTTGCTCGGAGAATTTTTTACCGGTGATCTGAATCACCTCTAGCGCGCGGATGGTGCGGCGATAATTTCGCGGGTCGATTTTTTCCGCGGCGGCAGGGTCGCGTCGCTCGAGTTCTTCGTATAGCCAGTAAATACCTTTTTCCTCTTTTTGCCTTTCTAGCTCGCTCCGTAAACCCTCATCAGGTTTAACTTCGGGTGGAGCCCAGCCTTGAGTCACCGCGCGGATGTATTGCCCGGTGCCGCCGACGAGGAACGGCAATTTACCTCGCGTATGAATGTCTGCGATAGCTTCGCGGGCTTTTTGCTGAAAGACGGCAAGGCTCAAAATTTCATCCGGGTCTGCGATGTCAATCAGATGATGCGGCGCGCGCGCTTGCTCTTCTCGCGTTGGCTTGGCAGTGCCGATGTCCATGCCGCGATAGAACAGCCGCGAATCGGCGGAAACGATCTCGCCGTTCAGTCGCTCTGCGAGTTGAATCGCAGTTTCCGTTTTGCCGGCGGCGGTCGGTCCGACGATCAATATAAGAGGAGGTGTAGATCTCACAGATCTTTCAAGACCTGTGAGATCTTGCTTTTGATTAAGTGATTGCATTTTCAAAATAAGTAATTTTCGGTTCATTCCCCGGCTTTCCTTCAACCGAAATGACATCAATCTGCCAGTGGTCAATTTCATGTTCAGCCGCGTAGTGCTCGGCGGCGTCGAGCATGTGCTGGCGCTTGCGCGGCGTGATGGATTCTTCGGGCAGTCCCATTTTGTTCGAGGTGCGGGTTTTGACTTCGACGAAGAGCGTGATGTCTTCCTGCCGGGCGACGATGTCGATCTCGCCAAAGGGGGTGCGGGCATTCCGTTCGATGATGGCGTATCCCTTTTCTTTCAGGTATTCCTCGGCGATCCATTCGCCCCATTTGCCGACGCGCTGGTTGTGCTTCATGACATGAATTCTTTCAGGATGGACTGAAGCCGCTCTTCGAGGCTTTTTTTCGGCTTGGCGTTCTGTTTTACGCTCTGATAGAGCTTTTCCATGACCTTCGAGGTGTGCTCAATGGAAAAAATATCCGAGGCGAGGCGAGCCGCCGCTCCCATCTTCTTTTGCAGGTCCTTATTCAAGCACAACATCGTCAATTTGGCGGTGTACGAGGCGAGATCGTCGGAGGCGAGCAGACCCGTTTCCCCGTCCGCGATGGAATCGCTGATGCCTGGCGAGTCAATGCCGGCGATGGGGAGTCCCGCTGCCATGCCTTCGATCACCGAGAGCGGGTGGACCTCGGTCACCGACGCGGTGGTGAAGATGTCACACATGGCGAGGTAGGGCGGAAGTTTGTCGTAAGCGATTGTGCCGGTGAAGTGCACGCGGTCTAGAATATCAAGTTGTGCCGCGAACTCTTTTGTTTCCTCTTCGTGTTCCTTTTGCCCGCCGCCGACGATGAGCAGTCTGACGTTCGGCACGGCGCGGGTGACGCCGGCAAATGCGCGCAGGAGAACTTCTAAATTTTTTTCGGGCGCAATGCGACCCATGTAAACGAGGAGGGTGTCATCGTTCGTGAATCCGAAATCGTTGCGGGCAAGGGGCTTGGCGGAGAGGAATGGTTTTAAGTCCGCTCCGTTCGGCACCACTTCGATGTGGCTTTTTACCCCGTACTGCCGCAGGATTTTTTCCATACCTTGCGACGGCGAGATGGCGAGGTCGACATTTTCGCAGAAGGCGGGCATGTACCGCTGAAGCATGCTCAGGCTGATCTCGCTGGGCATGAGCGGCAGGCGCGTCTGGGCATACAGATCATAGCGCGTATGGTTGGTGAATACGACCGGGATGCCGTGTTGCCTGCCATAGATGAGGGCAAGCCTCCCGCTGATGAATGGGTGATGGACGTGGATGATGTCCATGGTGCTGATGATCTGTTTGGCTTCCGCGCGGTGACGGAGCGAGAGGTAAAAGCCGGTGTCTGAAATGGGTACCCCGGGACTGCGGACGATGCGGGGATCGTCGTCGGGGTGGTCGAGGTCGCCGAAGGTGAAAACGTAAACTTCATGCCCCATCCCCTCGAGGGCGCGTTTGTTCAGGTCGATATAGGTCGTCACGCCGCTGACGTGCGGTTTGTAGGCGTCCGTCATCATTCCGATTCGCATGGGGATATGCTAAGGCAAGGGATGAAGCATGTCAAGGATGAAGGATGAATGTTGAAAGGAAAGAAGGAAGACGGCGTGATAGAATCGCCGACATGACGGTGAAATTGATTCTGCGCGACAAGGAATACCAGGTGAAACACGGCATGATGTTGTTGGACGCGTTGAAAAAATGCGGCATTGTGCCCGAGTCGGTGATCGCCACACGCGAGGGCGAGATGATCCTCGACGACGAGATTTTGAAAGACGGCGATGAGGTGAAATTGATCGCGGTGATTTCTGGAGGAGCGATATTCGATAATCGATTTTCGAATATCGTGTATCGGGTTTTCCCATGAAATGTAAAAAATGTGGAGAGAAAGCCTCGGTGAACATGCGCCATCACAAGCTGGCGTTGTGCAAGGAGCATTACCTCGATTGGGTGCCCGAGCAGACCGAGCGCTTCATCAAAAAGTATGAGATGTTCACGCGGAACGAGAAAATCCTCGTGGCGGTTTCGGGCGGCAAGGATTCGCTGGGGCTGTGGGATATCCTCGCGCGGCTTGGGTATCAGGTTGATGGTCTGTATCTTGGGCTGGGAATCGATGGCGGAATTAATTACTCACATGAGTCGCAAAGACTCACGGAGAAATTCGCCCGCGAGCGGGACCTGAAACTTCACGTGGTTGACATCGAAAAAGAATACGGTCAACCAATTCCCGTGCTTTCCGAAATTTCGCACCGCGGACACGGCAAACCATGCGCGGTGTGCGGGCTGGCGAAACGTCACGAGATGAACCGCATCGCGCGCGATCTCGGCTACGATGTGCTGGCAACGGGACATAACCTCGACGACGAAGCCGCGGTGTTGTTCGGCAACACGCTTTCGTGGTCGACGGAATTTCTCCTGCGGCAGGGACCGGTTCTTGCTTCGACTTTGGGCTTGGCTCGCAAAGTGAAGCCGCTCTGCCGCTTCTACGAACGCGAGATGACGGCGTATTGTCTCGCGCGGGGTATCGAATACATTTACGAGGAATGCCCTTTTGCGGACGGGGCGCAGTCCATTTATTACAAGGAACTGCTGAATAAACTCGAAACGGACCGCCCAGGCGCCAAGTTGACGTTTTACCTGCGTTTCCTCGAAGCGCGCAAAAGCGGGGAGTTGTTCATCGAGAAGGATACTCAACAAGCGCGTCTGCATCCCTGCGCGAACTGTGGGCAACTCACCTCCGCGCCGGAGCTTTGTTCGTTTTGCCGGATGGTGGAGAAGGCGAATAACGTAGTGCCGACTTACCCATAGGGTGCTTCGCGAAGTCGGCGGTATATTTTATGACTCCCATCACCATTTCAAAACAAACCGCGCGGCGATTCGTGCTCGGCAAACAGGGACTATGGCCCGGGCGGCGCTGGCGCGGCAAGGCAGGGACGGCGCAGGCGATCAATGCGTGCGAGGCGGTGCAACTCGATCCTTTGAACGTGATCGCGCGGAGTCAGGATATCGTCCTGCACAGCCGTGTGCTGGAGTACAAGCCGGAGTATTTGTACAAGGTTGCCTACGAGGAACGCAAATTCTTCGATTACGGCGGCTGGCTGGCAATGTACCCGATGCGCGAACTGCCGTTTTGGCGTGTGCACATGGAGCGGCGGGGTCACGACAAGCGCATCGAAGGCTTTGTGCTGAGTCACGAGAAATTATTCGAAGATGTGCGCGCGGAGTTACGGAAGCGCGGTCCGCTGGGGAACCGTGATTTGGAGGGGAACAAGATCGGCTTATGGAATTATCGCGGGCGCAAGGATACGTCGTTGGCGTTGTATGACATGTGGCTCTCGGGCGAGACGATGATGCACCATCGCAACGGCTTCGACCGTGTGTACGATTTTCGCGAGAACATCGCGCCGAAGGAATACGATACCGTTGCGACCGAAAAGAGGCGGAGGAATTTTTTGCGCGTAAAGCCGTTTCCTTTCATGGGCTGA
>CAYPCK010000124.1:0-6839 GCA_964409185.1 uncultured Anaerolinea sp.
ACCCTGCGCTTCGTCGGCGACCACATCTATTTCTGGATCGAAAACGGCGTCAATTACAGTGAAAGCGACTTGAAACGCCTCGCCGACACGTTCGAAGACCAGATGTACCCCACCAACCGCGAGTTCTTCGGTAGCGAGCCAAGCCCGGGGATTGACGGCGACCCGCGCATCTTCATCCTGTACGTGCGCGGCACCGGCGCGTCGAACGCAGGCTATTATTCCACGCCCGATGAATACAACCCGCTGGTCAAGGAATATTCCAACGGGCACGAGATGTTCTTCTTCAACGCGGATAACATGGACTTGGGCGGGGAGGATACCTACGGCACACTCGCTCATGAGTTCCAGCACATGATTCACTGGAACACCGACCGCAACGAATCCTCGTGGGTCAATGAAGGCTTCTCCATGGTCGCGGAACTGTTGAACGGATATCCCATTTTCTTCGATTATTACTATGTGACCGACCCCGATATCAACCTGACAGACTGGAGCCCAGACCCCGGCTCGAACGGGCCTCATTATGGGCAATCCTTTCTCTACCTCGCTTATCTCCTTGACCGCTATGGAGAGGACGCCACCAAGGAAGTAGTGAAACACCCGGAAAACGGATTGGCAAGCATTGATGAAACGCTTGCTGAACTAAACATCACCGATCCGCAAACGGGGCAGATCGTCACTGCCGATGACGTGTTCATGGATTGGGCGGCGGCCATGTGGTTGCAGGATGATTCTGTGGGCGACGGACGATTCCACTACGGCAATTACCCCGACGCGCCGAACATCAGCGTGTCGCAATCCATCGCCTCCTGCCCGCAAACCACAAGCGGGTCGGTCAACCAATATGGCATTGATTACTTCACGATCACCTGCGCCGGCGATTACACCTTGAACTTCAGCGGTTCCACCGTAGCAAAACTCCTGCCCGCCGACGCCAACTCCGGCAGGTACGCGTTCTGGTCGAACAAAGGCGACGAATCGGATATGACCCTGACACGCGAGTTCGATTTCACCAACGTCAGCGCGCCGATCACGTTATCGTATGCCATGTGGTACGACCTCGAGACCGACTACGATTATGTTTTCCTTGAAGCCTCGACAAACGGTCAAACGTGGGAAATCCTTACCACACCCTCCTGCACCACCGAAGACCCGTCAGGCAATTCGTACGGGTGCGGCTACAACGCGCAAACCGGCGATTGGGTGACAGAGGACGTTGACCTCTCGCAATTTGCCGGGCAAAAGGTGCAGATCCGCTTCGAGTACATCACCGACGCGGCGGTGAACGGCGAAGGCTTCCTGTTGGACGATGTGCGGGTGGATGCGGCAGGCTACACATCCGATTTTGAAGCGGACGACGGCGGTTGGATCGCGGAAGGATTCGCGCGCGTTGAAAACGTCCTGCCGCAAACGTATCGGTTGTCCATCATCGTCAAAGGCGAAACGACCACCGTGACTCATTTCCCGGTCAACGCCGACCAGACGGCTGAATTCCCGCTTTCATTGAAACCCGGTGAAGAAGCGATCCTGATCGTAACCGGCACGACGCGCTACACGCGTCTGTCTGCCGGGTATCAGATCGAGGTGAAGTAATGTCCACCGCCCCAACATCGGAAATTTTACGCATGGCTGATCTCGTGACGTACAACGAGGGTTCTATCGTCAGCCGCCAGATCACCAAAGCGGAGGGGGCAACGTCACGCTCTTTGCCTTCGATAAGGATCAGGAACTCAGCGAACACACCGCGCCGTTCGACGCGCTTGTCCACATATTGGATGGCGAAGCGGAGACCAAAATTTCCGGCAAGGCATATCGTTTGAACGTCGGTGATGCGATCATCATGCCCGCCAACGAACCGCACGCGGTGAAGGCGATCGCGCGCTTCAAAATGTTATTGACGATGATTCGGAAATAAGCAAACGGGCAGACAGGTACACATGCAGGCAGGGTAGACACGCCCTTACGTGTGTACCTGTTTACTGGCTCTACGCGTGCGCAATTCACGCCCCAACCGGCGCGGCGTTTTTTCTCATGTACGAAACTGCCATGAACAACGGAATGAGCGACAACAGCCCGGCAATGATGGTCATCACGGTGTAACTGCTTGCGTTGAAGATGATCCCACTGCTCAGGCTGATGATCGCCGAAGCCAGTCCCACCAGCAGGTCGTTCGTGCCTTGCGTGCGCGAGCGTTCGAGCGGGGAAAGTTGATCGGCAAGCAGGGTTGAGCCGCCGACAAAACAGAAGTTCCAGCCCACACCCAATAAAAACAACGCAATGCCCAGCGGCAGAACATCCGGCGAAAGCGGAGCGGTAATGCACGAAAGGAGCAGGGTCAACGACCCGATCAGGATCATCCGCCCGCGCCCGATCTTGTCGAGCAACCAGCCCGAAATAATGGACGGGGCGAACATCCCGAACGTATGCGCCGAGATTACCGAATAAATATCTGCGCGCGCATGCTGGTGATCCTCCATGTGCAGCGAGGTGATAACCATGATCGCCACCATCACCACCTGCCCGAGCGCCATCGCGGTGACGGCAGTGATCGCCGCCGGCTGGCGCAGGATTTCGCCGATGGGGCGCGCTTGTCCCTGCCCTTGCGGAAGCGATTCGGGAAATTGTTTCGCCACTTCCCTGCCCACGTCGCGCGGGTCGGGGCGCAGACCGGCGAACACCAATATCGAAGCGATGGCAAATAACACCAACGTTGTCAGGTAGGCTCCCGCAAGTTCATCCCAGCCGATGCTTACCACGAACTCGCTCATCGGCACGGCAGAGACGCGCGCCAAGATCGTGCCGACCACGCCGCCGAGCACGACCCACGCGATCGCCCGTCCGCGTTGCGAGGGTGGGTTCACCTCCGCCGCGGCAAAGCGGCCGAGTTGCACCGCCGAGTTCGTCGCGCCCATCATCATCAAGCCGAGGATCGCCAGAATAAACGACGCCGATTGAATCGCAAACAACAGGAGCATATTCCCCGCCACGCCGATCAACAACCCTGAAACGATTCCGTTGCGCCGCCCGATGCGGTCCATGATCACGCCCCATGCCTGAGCCGAGAGCGCGCCGCTCAACAAATACGCCGCGGTGGGCAGGGTTGCCCATGAACGGTCGTGCGCGAGTTTTGCCCCGAGGATGGGGTTGATTGCCGCCGCCGCAATGAACCCCGCCGAAGCAAGACTTTGCGCCAGAAACAGGGTGGTCGTGATCTTTACTGCAATACGTTTGTAGTCTGTCATGAAATTGTCCTCTTTTGGCTGGCGGATTATACAATGGATGCAGGTAGAATCAAATAATGCGATTCGACCTCCAACCCGCCTCCGACCACCCTCTGCCTGATCTCGTCCAGACGCTGAATCGCGGTTTCGAGGAATATCCCGTTCCCATTCACCTGAACGTTTCGCAATTCCTCGCCATGGCGCGTAAAGACAGCATTGACCTGACCTCGAGTCGCGTCCTATTGGCGGACGGGATTCCCTCCGGTGTCGCGTTGATCGCCCGCCGCGGCTGGACGAGCCGCCTCGCCGCCATGGGCATCGCCCTCGAAACGCGCGGCAAAGGCGCCGGCTCGTGGTTCATGGAGACATTGATCCGCGAGGCGCGCGAACGGGGCGACCGCGAAATGACGCTGGAAGTGATCGAGCAAAACGACCCAGCCGTTCACCTGTATGAAAAATTTGGGTTTCAGGTCATCCGCCGGTTGATCGGGTTGATTCGCCGCGAGGCAATCGAGCTCGATGACGGCGAGTTGGAGGAAATGGATGTGCGGGAGATCGGCGCGTTGGTCTCGCAACACGGGTTACGCGACCTGCCGTGGCAGTTATCCGGCGAGACCATCGCCCAAATGACCCCGCCCGTGCGCGCGTTTCATAAAGGGAGCGCCTACGTGGTGCTTTCAAATCTCGAAACCGATCATGTGGTGGTGTGGTCGCTGCTTGTGGAGCCGCGCGCGCGCGGGAACAAACACGGCATCAATTTATTGAAACAGGTGATCGCCAATCACCGCGGCAAGACGTGGCACGTGCCCGCCATCTACCCGGAGGAACTGGGCGGCGTGTTCGAGCGCGCGTGTTTCGAACGCGAGGCGCTCTCGCAATGGCAGATGCGTCTTCCCCTCGCTTCGTCCACCTGAGAATTTTGTAAAGGCGTGAAGCAGGCTGGGCTGGGTATGAAGCGATATACTTCCCCATCGGCTTCCCCGCCGTTCGTCTACAACGATCAATCATCACATGGCATCCACATCAAAACGTAAAACCATCGGTATTTTCGTCTCCCAGGTCGGTCGCGCCTGGGGGGCGGAGTTTCTTGCGGGTATTAACGATGCCGGCGAAGAGCGCGATGTCAATATCGTGTATTTTGTCGGCGGCACGCTCAAGTTATTTGTGCAGCCCAAACCATCGTTTGGGTTTTACGATCTTGCCCGCGCCGAGCAATTGGACGGGTTGATCGTCACGGGGGATATGGCGTTCGGCGTGAGCGCCGAAGATTTGAAAACATTCCGGGACGCGTACCCGGGCATTCCCATGGTCACTCAATCGGTGGATATCGAAGACGCGTCCATGTTCATCCCCGATAACACCGCGGGGATGCGTTCCCTGGTGCGTCACCTGATCGAGGCGCATGGGTATAAACGGATCGCGTTCCTGCGCGGCATCCGCGGGCAGGTGGATGCGGAGCAACGCTTCGAAGCCTACAGAGATGAACTCAAAGCGCACGGCATCCGCTTTGATGAGCGGCTCGTGATGGAAGGGGATTACTCCACGGAAAGCGGACGGGAGGGTGTGAAAGGCTTGCTCGACGAGCGGAAGGTTCCTTTTGAGGCGCTGGTGGCGGCGAACGACCGCATGGCATTCGGCGCGCTCGAGATCCTGCAACTACGCGGCATCCGCGTGCCCGATGAGGTCGCCGTGGTCGGGTTCGACGACTTGCGCGAGGCGCAGAGCACCGGAGTTTCCCTCACCACCGTGCGGCAATCGTTTTACACGGCAGGCAAACAGGCATTCGAGGCGCTGGTCAAACGGATTGACGGTGAAACGGTTCCGAAGGTAACGGTCACGCCCACGCAGTTGTTGATCCGCTGGTCGTGCGGGTGCCTGCCGGAAAATGTCAAACAGGCGGCGGTGGCGCCGCGCGAGGTGGCGAAGACCGGCCGGCTGGAGAACAAGCGCGAAGCCGCCATGCGGGCGTTGTTGAATTCCGCCGGGGTGACGGAGGGCGACCCCTCGTACGCTGCGTTCCGCGATGCGTTCAGCCGCGCCTGGGATTCCTTCCTTGCCGCCCTGCGCGAAGCAACGAGCGGGGACGAATTCCTCAAAGCCGTCAATGCCCTCGTGGCGTTGATGCAAAAGCGAGACATCCCCGCCGCGGTCTGGCATAACGTGATCTCGGTCATGAGGCGCTACGCCCTGGGGGGCATCAAAGACCACGACACCATGTTGCTGGCGGAGAACCTGTTCCAACAGGCGCGCCTGCTGGTGGGTGAACTTTCGCAACGCGCGCAGGCGTATCGCCGCCTGATGCTCGAACAACAAGAGACCATCCTGCAAGGCTTCAGTTTTTCGATGGCGCCGGTCATGAGCATGGACCAGCTGGGCGCGGCGATCAGCGAGCATTTCCCCGCCATGGGCATCGAACGCTGGTACGTGATGTTCTTCAGCGAGTCGACCTCATCGCCGCAATCCATCTCCTCCGCCCCGCCCGAACAATACAGCCTGTTATTCCAATATGAAAATTCGAGGTTCGAGATTCCCTCGCAACGCACGTTCGTCGGCACCGGTCAACTCGTGCCGCGCGGCAAAACCCCGCAAGGACGGCGCTACACCGCGGTCGTCATGCCGCTTTCACTGGCGCGCAACCGCTTCGGCTTCATGTGGGTGGAGATGGGTCCGCGCGACTGGGAAGTGTACGTGCGCGTGCGGAATTTGGTGAGCAGCGCGCTCCTGCGCGTGATGCTCGCGCAACAAAAGGAACTGGCGCAGCGCGAGGTGGAACGTCTGCTCAAAGAATCGAAAGACCGCGCCGCCGAACTCTCGATCGCCAAGGAATGGTCGGAGCAGACGGCGGCGGAGAACGCAAAACTGTACTCGAGCGAGCAGGCGCGCCGTCGCGGAGCCGAAGCGCTCACCAAAGCCATGCGGCAGATCTCCTCGCTGGGCAAGGTGGATGAGGTGCCGGCGCAGATCGTCGAGCAGTTGTCCAATGTGGTGCCGCACGACCGTTGCGCGTTGTTTCTCGAAGGGGTCAACGGCTTGCAACTCGCGGCGCATCATGGGTTTCCCGCCGGCGCGCCCATCGAGGAATTGAACTACAACATCAACGGCACGAACATCCTGCACTTTGTCACCAAACAGACCGAGCCGATGCTGGTCAACGACATCCAGCAGACGCGAGGCTGGGGGCAATCCCCATGGCTTCCGCAAGACCGCTCCGTGCTCAGCCTGTCGTTGCAAGCGAAGGATCGATTCATCGGCATGTTGACACTGACGCGCAGCGAACCTTCCGCGTTCAACCATGATGACGCGCTCCTCGCCAGCACCTTCGCCCTGCAAGCCGCCATCGCGCTCGAAAATGCGAGGCTCTTCGACGAGGTGACGCGCTTCAACGAAATGATGGAGCGCATGGTCGAACAGCGCGTCGAGGAACTAGGCGTGGCGCACGACACGCTCAAAAAACTCGACAAGAACAAGAGCGATTTCATCGACGTCGCCGCGCACGAACTGCGCACTCCGCTTACGGTCATCAAGGGCTACATGGGCATGGTCAAAAATGCCCCCGCGTTGAAGAGCAACCCCGAACTCGCGCAAGCCGTGGACGGGGTCGTGCAGGGCAGTGAACGC
>CAYPCK010000125.1:0-2800 GCA_964409185.1 uncultured Anaerolinea sp.
CCTGCGCCACAAGATGAAAAACCTGGTGGTGGTCGCCACCGATTTGGGTTTTGCAAAAAAGGGACGCAATTACGCGCACGATCTCAACGCGCCCATCGCTTTCATTGAAAAGCGCCGCACAGCCAACGATTCGAGAGCCAAGGCGTTGACGCTCATCGGTAACGTGCGCGGGCGAGATGTGCTGATCGTGGACGACGAAGTGCTGACCGGCGGATCCATCGAACAGGCGGTGGGCGTCGTCAAAAAACACGGCGCGCGCGATGTCTACCTCGCTTTCATTCACCCAATCTTTTCGCCGGAAGCGCCGGCGCGCCTCGCCAAATTGCCGATCAAACACATCATCACCACCGACACAGTTCCGATCTCACCGAAAAAACTCAAGCCGCTCAAAGGTCGCATTACCGTGTTGACAGTCGCTTCGATGCTGGGCGAGGTCATTCGCCGGGCACACGAAGGGCGCAGTGTAGGAGAAATGTTCAATGAATGATAAAGTTCCAGGTGTCAGGTTTCAAGTTCCAAGTGTTCATCATCACCTGACACCTGAAATGAGCGCCTCTGGCGCCAGGGCGAATTGCGCCACTTGAAACCTGGAACCCAAACATGCCCGAACTCCCCGAAGTTGAAACGATCGCCCGCAAACTCAAGCCCGACCTGGTTGGCAGGAAAATCCTCTCCGCCGACTTGCGCTGGGCGCGCGCGCTTGCCGCGCCCTCGCCGAAAAAATTTCACGAGTTGATTCGCGGGCAAAAAATTCTCAACGTCGCCCGCCGCGCAAAATATCTCCAGATCGTGCTTTCCAATTACCACCTGTTGATCCATTTGCGCATGAGCGGCGACCTGCATATTAAACCCAGTACAAATCAACCAGCAAAGCACGACCGCCTTATAATAAAATTATCCAGCGGCAAGGCATTGGCATTCAACGACACGCGCAAATTCGGGCGTGTCTGGTTGTTGCCCGACCCGCAGGAACTATTCGACCGGCTTGGTCCCGAACCGCTTGGCAAAGGATTCACACCGCAATGGCTTCACGCCGCACTGCGCGACAAACACCGTCAACTCAAACCGCTGTTGCTGGACCAGTCGTTTCTCGCCGGGTTGGGCAACATCTACACCGACGAAGCCCTCAACATCGCCAGACTTCATCCACGATGCGAGTCAAGTTCGGTCACGGCGAAACAGGCGGAACGGTTGCATGAAGCGATCCGATCCGTGTTGCGCGAGGGCATCCGCCGCAACGGCGCCTCCATTGATTGGGTGTATCGCGGCGGCGAGTTTCAGGATTACTTCCGCGCCTACGATCGCGAAGGCAAACCGTGCAAGAATTGCGGGACAAAGATCGAACGCATCACGGTCGGTCAACGCGGCACGCATTTTTGTCCGAACTGTCAAAGGTTGAGATAACGCATGGAAATCAATTGGTCAATCGCGGGTTGGATCGTCGCAATCCTGGTGTTCTACACCATCGGCTTTTACGAGGGTCGCGGCAACGGGTATAACAAACGCAAGCGGGAGGAGGAGCTGGAAGCCGCGAAGACACCGCCTGTTGTTGTGGCGAGCGACGACCCCGGCATCTTGAGGCTAAAAAAAGAGAATGAGGCGTTCACGCTCGAACTCGACGGCGTCCGCCTGACGCAATCATCGCTGACCGGCGAAAACCGCAAGCGCTTGATGGAAGTGCTAACCATCCTGCGCCCCTGGATGGACAATGCCCCTGCCTTATCGCAACCGCCTCTTTCCCAATCTCAATCTGCTTCACTCCATCAGCCATCCACCCCCCTGCCCCCGATCTCGTTCAAGCCATCTGTGATAAAGCCCGCGGAACCTGTCGAAAGTAAACCAGCCCCGCCTCCCACCAGCATCGTGGGGCAGATCAATCTGATCCTTCAAGAAAAACTGACCGGCTCGCCGCTTGCGGATCGAGGGATTTCCCTCTCGCAATCGCCGGAAGGCGGCGTGCGGGTGACCGTCGGCGTTTCACATTTTGACGGTGTGGATGAGGTGCCCGACGCGGATGTCAAAGCGTTGATTCGCGCCGCCATCGCCGAGTGGGAAAAGAAATATACGCCGGGTTTGAAGTAAAGCATAACTCATCCCTCGCGCCGCGTAAACCGCGCGGTCAACACGGGGCAATGCGCGGCATCCGCCACTTCGGCGGTGACATTCGGCGCATAATATTGTCGTAATGTGCGCGCGCTGTATGCCGACCCCATGCAGATCATGTCGTAATTTCCCTCGTTCAACTCAGCCAGAATTTCCTCCACGATGTTGCCTTGCCGGGCTTTTGCGCCTGCCGTAACGCCAACCGATTGCGCGATCTCGAGGGCTTTTTTCAAACTGCGCCCCGGAAGCGTATCGGTGTTGATCAAATCGTTGACATGCGCCTGCACACCGCGCGTGGTCGGGTAATCGAGGTCCGTGGGCGGAATTACGTAAAGGATGGTCATTTCCGCCTCGTTGGCTTTTGCCGCCTGCACGGCGATGTTTTCCGCGGCTTCTTCGTATCCCAGCCCGCCGACCGTAACCAGGATTCTTTTCAATGGCAATCTCGTTTGCGGAACATACAGGATCGGGGTCTGGATCTCCTCCATCAACGAACGAATCGAGCGGCCCGTCAACCAGCGTTTGAATTGGGGTCTGCCGAGCGGGCTGACCACGGTGATGAAATCTCCGTTGTTTGCCACGCCGGGGATGATTTTTTCGGCAACGCCGTTGCGGATGTCGAGGCGGTAATCCACGCCGAGGGTGTGGAACAACTCCACGGCGCGCGCGAACACGTCTTCCAAGGGGTGATGATCGT
>CAYPCK010000125.1:2810-6735 GCA_964409185.1 uncultured Anaerolinea sp.
GGCGGGGTTCACATCTTCGGTCACACCAAGAAGCATAATGTTCATCTGCATGGATTGGGCAAGCGCGGCGCCGTATTCGATGGCGGACCACGTACCCATGAAGCCATTCGTTACGATGAGAAATTCTGATTTCATGCATACCTCCGCCGACCAAACAAGATGACGCCAAGCACGCCTGCGCCGAGGAGGACAAGCGGCGGGGAAATCTCGAACCGAAATCCGACCGCGCTCACCGCCGCAATGAAAATCACGCGCCGGTCAATCTTTCGGCGGATACTGGCGCGGAACAACTCCCATGCCACGACGACGATCAACGCGGCAACCGCGGGACTCATGCCCGCCACAAATCCTTCGATCCAATTTTCGTATTGAAATTGTTCGAGCGCGGCGGCAACGATCAACATCAAAAACGTGGGCGGCAGAATCGCGCCAAGCAATGCCGCCAATACGCCCGGCACACCGCCCGCCGCAAAGCCAACGAACATGGCGAGTTTCAACGCTTCACTGCCGGGCAACACATTCGAAAACCCCACCGCCTCCACAAACTGCGCCTCGTTAATGATCTTCCCGACCGCTTCCTTGTTCAACAATCCGATGGACGCCGGACCCGATGGCGAGAGCACGTTCACCTTGAGAAACATCCAGAACAACCGCCGCCACGTTTCGAATTTAGACGACTTCATGAAAAATACAACACCCCGACGATCGCCATGACAACGATCACAAGCCGCTCCGGGATTTTGAATAACATGGCGATCAGACTCACCAGCGCAATTGCCCAGCCTTCCCAGCCGGTTGCCCCGCCTTTTTGAAAGATCTTCCACGCCGTGAAGAGCATCAACACCGAAATGGCGGGCGCAAGCCCGTCCACGAAGTTACTCACCCATGCCTCGCGGCGGACGCGGTGCAGGATCATCGTCACCCCGAGGATGATGACCGTCGGCGGCAGAATGGACGCGATCAGCGCGACAAATCCGCCGGGGATGCCCGCCACGGCATAGCCGATGTACATCGCCAGTTGAAGCGCGTCGCTCCCCGGCAACACGGACGACAACCCGACCGCCTGCACGAACTGACCCTCCGTCACCAGCGCGCCGACCACTTCCTGATACAACAATCCCACCGACGCGGGTCCCGATGTGCTGAGCAGGTTTACTTTGAGGAAAATCCAAAACAGTTCGAGCAGTTGATCCACGCGATATCCTTTGTGTTGCAGATAATTCTAACAGAATCGATGGAGCGTCAATTCGGTCGTTTGAATTGCGAGAAGATGGGAGTAAAATAGAAAAAAATTTGGAGCCTTCATGACCTCAAAAGAATATCGCAAGGAAAAAGACTCGCTCGGCGAACTCAACGTCCCCGCCGACGCGCTATTTGGCGTGCAAACCCAGCGTGCTGTGGACAACTTCCCCATTAGCGGGCTGCGCCCGTGGCGCGCTTTCATCTGGTCGATTGCGGCGATCAAACGCGCGGCGGCGTTGGTGAACTTTGAACTCGGTCTGTTCAACGACCGAGACGTGGACGGCAAGAAATTCACTGCAAAACAACTGGCTGATGCCGTAGCCCAAGCCGCCGCCGAAGTGATGGACGGCAAATGGGACGAGCAATTTGTCGTCGAGCCGTTTCAGGCTGGCGCTGGGACGAGTCACAATATGAACGCGAACGAGGTCATTGCGAATCGTGCAACTCAAATCCTCGGCGGTGAACTTGGAAAATATTACGTTCACCCAAACGATCACGTCAACATGGCGCAATCCACGAACGACACGATTCCCACGTCCATTCGGCTTGGCGCGTTGTGGCGCGTGGATGAGTTGCTTGATTCATTGAAGAATTTGCAAACAGCGCTCGAAGCCAAGTCAAAGGAATTCGATGAAATCGTCAAATCGGGGCGCACGCATTTGCAGGATGCGGTGCCGGTGCGGCTCGGTCAGGAGTTTGGCGCGTACGCTAAAGCCGTGGAGCGCGACGCGGAACGTGTGAACCGATCTGCTGAGGGGTTGCGCAGGCTGGGGATCGGCGGGACAGCCGTCGGGTCCGGTCTGAACGCCCATCCCGAGTATCACGCGCGAATGGTGAAGAAATTATCCGAGATCACCGGGCTCGAATTGCGGACATCCGATAATTTATTCGAGTCCATGCAATCCATGGCAGACGCGGCGGATTTCTCCGCCTCGCTTCGCACCCTAGCCTTGACGTTGATCCGCATCGCCAACGATTTCCGCCTTTTATCATCGGGACCTTCAACTGGATTCGATGAAATCAGGTTGCCCGCCGTTCAGCCTGGTTCATCCATCATGCCGGGCAAAGTGAATCCCGTGTTGGCTGAGATGTTGGATCAAGCCATGTTCCATGTGGTTGGCTGTGACACAACCGTCGCTCTCGCCGCGCAAGCGGGGCAACTCGAACTCAACGTGATGATGCCGATCCTCGCGCACAACCTGTTCGAGATGATGCAGGTAATCATTGGGGCAGTCAACGCGTTCACCGAGCGCGCCGTAAAAGGCGTGACCGCCAACCGTGAAAAAGCGGAAGGCTGGCTGGCGAAGAACGCGATCATCGTCACCGCGTTGAACCCGGTGATCGGATATTCACAAGGCGCGGCGCTCGTGAAGGAAGCAATGTCGTTGAACGCTTCGATCAAGGACTTGGCAATCGAAAAAGCGAAGGCTGGCTCCTTGAAACACCGTGACGAAGACCGCCCCGTGAAACCCGAGGAGATCGAGTCCGCGCTGGGGGATTTGAGGAAACTGACGGATGGCGGGATCGTGGGAGGGGTTGGGGGAGGGGGATAAATTTATTACCTCATCACCCTCTCCCTCATCACAAACCGATTCACCCCCCCAAACCGATACTTGTATTCCTCGTCCCCGCGCATGAAATCGAACTCGTGGCGTCCGTGTTCGCAACACCACTGAATGACGTGTCCGAGCAAGACCCAGCCCGGCGACAGTTCCATGTGGGCGCGGCTGACGCCGGAGTTGTAGCCCCAGAGTTTGTTCTTGTAATCGAAGTTCAGCGACGCGGCGACTTTGACCCCGTCCACTTCGAGGAAGGCGAGCCACAGATAGCCCTGCTCGAAAGCGGCGCGGATGACGGAAGTCATTTGTGCGCGCATGTCGTCTTTTAGAAAAAGCGCCTTGTTGGGATCTTGAATCATCAGGTGGAAGAACGAGTCCATTTCGGCATTGATGTCGGCGTCTTTGCCGACAAGGTGAAAACGGACGTTCAAATCCGACTCGGCGGCGCGGCGCATCTTGCGGCGAATTTCGTGACGCTGTTTCTTTTCGAGGCGCGAAAGGTAATCTTCAAAACTTCCGTTCAAGGCGATGCGCGGGGTGGGACGATAGATTTCCTGATGGTGATTCCAGCCGCGTGATTCGGCTTCCGCTTGGAGGGCGGCTAGGGTGGGCGAATCGTCGGGGAGGTTGTACCAGTCTACGGCGGACCAATTGTCACCGAGGGAGGAAGCGAGGAAGTCCATCAGCCCGGAGAGGAAGCGCGGCAAGTCCGCTTCACGGACGATCAAATCCAGATAATCCGAAATTTCGATACTGCCGACCAGCAACAAGGCGTTGCGCCCGTCGTACTCCGCGAGGAACAACGGCGCGATGCCGATGAGTTGATCGTTTTCGCTGGCAGAGACCAGCACGAGTTCGGGGTTTTGCCATTCGCCGCCGCCGCGCGTCTGCCACCATTCGGCGAGATATTCGTAACGCGAGAACGGCGTGTCGGCGATGGACTGTTCAACCAACGCATTCCACATATTTGAATCAAATTCTGAAAAATCCTTATGCGATCGAAAATTCATCCTTCATCCTTCCACCTTCATCATTTCGACTTCGCTCAATGCAAGCCTTTGTCGAGATTTTACCAGTATAATGATACAAATTTTTCAGTTATTCTTACGCCGTGACCACCTTCG
>CAYPCK010000126.1:0-3205 GCA_964409185.1 uncultured Anaerolinea sp.
AAGCCGAATCGATTCACCGTGCAGATCAGCCGCACCGAGCACACGGATGTGGGCAAACTCGCCGCGCTGAATCACTCCTGCGACCCCAACGTGATTCTCGACACAAGCAAAATGCAAATGGTGGCGCGGCGCGATATCGCCAAAGGGGAGGAACTTTTCTTCTTTTACCCTTCCACTGAATGGGAAATGGACGCGCCGTTCATTTGTCTGTGCGGATCCACGAATTGCATCCATGTCGTCGCGGGCGCGCGTTTCCTTCCGCTTTCGACGCTGGAGCATCATTTCCTCAACAAGCACATCCGCGAGGAGATGATTGACTTGTTGAACGCGACAGAAAAGAATCTGCCGACAGAGTAAAAAAAACAACCCGCCGAAAGGCGGGTTCTGTTTTCTCGCGTGTCGGAATATCACTTCAGCGAAGAAACGACTCTTGAAATGACCGCATCCAGAATGGCAACATCCACCTGGCCGTCAAGTTTTGCCAATACCGCCGACCTTATCTTTTGTTTTAATTCCGCATCGCCGGCGGATTCCGTCCGCGGATACGCCGCGACCAAATTCACCGAGCCGCTCAACGATGCTTTCGGCGCGAATGCCGCCTCGACGCGGTTGACCTTCATCTCGTAGCGCATTGCGCGCTCCAGTGCCAGATCCGTGATGATCACGTTATCCGTGAGGTCTATGGATTTGACGCCGCGCGCGTTCAATTCATCAATGTCTCGTTCGGTGTAAAAAACCTTTGCCATACACCATTCTCCAGTCTCCAATCACGAATTACCGATTACCAATTACTTTTCGGGCCTTCCGTCCAACTCTTCCAGCGCTTTCACAGCCGCGTTGCGCGCCGAAACGATCTCCGCTTCGGAGCCGGAAAGCCACATGCGCCCGAACCGTCCAACCGATGAAACATGTAATATCTTGATATTCGCGCCTTTTTCGGCTTCGTTGCACGCGTAGTTGATGTACGCTGCCGGGGCGCATTCCAACACCAGCATCGTCTCGCCGGGGACGAGCATCGAACCGCGGCGGAAGCGATTCAACAACTGCGCCTGATAGGGATCAACATTTGTGATGATCTGCACCGAGGCGATAAACGGCTTGATGCGCTCCTCAGGCTTGAGACTGAGTCTATCCAGCACGATGCGTCCCGCCTCAAGCACTTCCGCTTGCGAATGCGAGTGGACCTCGAACATACCAAACTCACGCTCGACCAGTTGCGCACCCGGCTTCGCTTCGGTGGATTTGACGGCAATATCCACAAGGCGGAAGACTTCATTGCCCGGAGCGACTTCCACATAGAGTGACGCCATGCCCTCCGTCGGGAGGTCGCCCTGGGTGATCGTCCCGACGAACGCCGCATACTGCGGCTGCATCCGGTCGAGATAGGAATATACGCGTAACGAAAATTGATCTGATGCCATAGTTCTCCAGTTTTTTCGTGTCACTCTGAGGGAGCGTTAGTTGCGGCCGAAGAGTCTCTACCGTTATGATGGAGATGCTTCGCTGCGCTCAGCACGACATGGTTCCAGTAGTTAATTATTCATCGCAATCCCAAGCGGTGTCACGAACAACGGATTGCCGGGTAAAACCGTTTCGATGCCGGTCATTTCCTGGATCACTTCATCCATGCCGGGGTAGGCGCATGTGCCGCCTACGAGGTATAACTTTTCCACGCGATGACCTTCCACGTGGCGGTTAATGATCGAAGCGACCTTCTCCATCACCGGGCGGATGACCGGAAACAAGCGGGCCTGCTCGTTCGGATTCTTCTTCATCGCTTCCGCTTCCTCGAAGGTCTTGCCTGTTGACCCGGCGATCACCAGCGAGAAGTGCGTGCCGCCTGTCGGCTCGTCGGCGGTGTAGACCACCTCCCCATCGCGGAAGATGGCGATGCCTGTCGTGCCGCCGCCCACATCCACGATCGCGCCGTCGCGGATCTTGAGCACATTGTTTGCGGCGGTCGGCTCGTCAACGACGGCTGTGCAATCGAGTTCCGCGCCGTGCAGGACGTTTGCGGTTGCGCGTACTTCCGCCTGCGGAATGCCCGGCGGATACGCCGTCGCGGCAGAGGTCAATTTAAACCCAAGCTTCTGCTCGACCCGTGATTTCATTCCTCGCAACAAATCCACTGCACCGATAAAATCCACGACCAATC
This sequence comes from uncultured Anaerolinea sp., assembly GCA_964409185.1. Taxonomy (GTDB): domain Bacteria; phylum Chloroflexota; class Anaerolineae; order Anaerolineales; family Villigracilaceae; genus Defluviilinea. The sequence continues at coordinate 2,156 of CAYPCK010000126.1, forward strand.
CATCGCGCGTCACCTCTGCAAATTGATATTCGCCGGCAATTGGTTGATGATTTTCGTCGAGAACGACCAACACTGTGTATGCCGTTCCCAAATCCACGCCAACGTGAACTTTGCCTTGATAAACTCCTGAAGGGAGAATCAGGCTGGGGTTGGCGTGCCAGCCATTCCCGCCGGACATGATGCGGTCGGTTTCCGTCAACAAACGTGAAAGATCAGGATTCATCCTTCATCCTTCATAATTCATCCTTGCTTTCACTTCTCATTCCAATTCACCGGGAACACCACGTACACAAAGCGCGTCCAGCTCGGCGTCCCGAAGGTGATGCTCGAGCCTTTTGGGATGTAAATCACATCGCCTGTCTTGCCGCGCACCTGCTCGCTGCCGCGCGTGATCACGAGTTCGCCTTCAAGCACAATGTCAATCTCGTCATACGTCAGCGTCCACGCCATCTCTCCCTTGTCGAGCGACATAAATCCCGCGCCCATCGGCGAACGGTCTTGCGTGACGACCACATCCTTGAGCCAGACATTCGTGCCCGGCGTGGTTTTGCCCTCGGTGAACTGCTCCATCTGCACGCCTGACATTTTGACGACTTTCAACGGCGGTAGATTCGAGACAGAAGGCTTCGCCTCGTTTCGCAAGGGTGAGCCTGATTCAGTTTCCCGAATCATTTTCACGCCCAACGCGTACGCGACATCCTGCGCCTCGTGGGTGACGATATCGTCTGGCGCGAGCAAAAGCGGACCCGACCGTTCGCGCGCGAGACGGCGAATATCCTCCGCAGTAAAGAGTTGACGCGGCATAAGAAACGGTTTTCACCGCGAAGCACGCTAGGGACGCGAAGGAATCATAAAAGGAAGCTTTGCGCGCTTGGCGTTCTTGGCGGTTCAATGGCCGCGTTGACTTATTTGTCTTTACCGCGTCCGCCGAACGCGCCCTTGCTGTTCTGCGGCAGGATCATCTCCACATCGCCGTGCGGGCGCGGGATCACATGGACCGACGCGAGTTCGCCCACGCGCTTGGCGGCGGCGGCGCCGGCATCCGTCGCG
>CAYPCK010000126.1:3215-6734 GCA_964409185.1 uncultured Anaerolinea sp.
GTTCGCAGCTTTGACCATCGCATCGGCGGCTTCGATCGCGCCGACGAGACCCTTGGTCTCGACCATTCCTAAGGCTATCATTGCAACATCTACAGGCATGGCTTACTTCTCCTTTGAATAAGGTTTTCTCCGATTAGACATCGGACGTCAAGGATGGAAGGGTTTCAATCCCTGAGGTCTGAGTTCTAACCATTCCTACTCGATGGTCGAGTAGAGCGAGTGCCTTTCTCGCTCGTATCGAGACCAACGGATTATTTCTTCAACTCCAACAACACCTTCTTCACGATCTCCTCCACCTGCGGGTTAACGGTGGTAACCGGCGGTTGAGAATATCCGCCGCTATACGCGCTTCGGGCGGCCTGTGTATCAGTAGAACCCGGCGAGAACGCGGCTTCAGGCGCGGTGCGGATTTCATACGCCAGCCGTTTGACATTGTACATGTGATGGACGGTGATGTTATCACCGGTGATCGCGCCGCCGACGCCGCCCGAACCGAGCGTCATTGAGGGCATCAAGCCGGTGGTAAAACCTGTTGTGCCGAGCGTGCCAAAGGTGTTGACCACAATACGGAAGACAGGTTTCTGCAAACCGAATTGCATAATGACGTTCTCGTCGCGGGCATGGATCACTTGTGAATGACCTCGTCCGCCGTAGGCGATCATTTCCAGCGAGCGTTCGCATCCCTCCTCCCAGCCGTTTACTTCATACCAGCCGAGAACAGTGGTCAGTTTCTCACCGGAGAGCGGCTCGTCGCGCCCGACAGAGTTGAGGCGCACAACCAGAATCCGCGCCCAATCGGGGACACTGAAACCATACATCTGCGCCAGCAGCTGCGGACTCTTCCCCACCGATTTGGGGTTGGGCAAGTGACCGACAAACAGATTTTTCTCAAGAATTTTCTTGACAGTTTCGTCAACGAAATACGCGCCCGCCTCTTTCATCAACTGCTCGAGTTGCCCTGCAATCGGACGGTCGGCAATGACCGCCTGCTCGGTGGCGCAAATCACAGAATGATCGAAGGCTTTCGAGGCAACGATATATTTCGCGGCGCGTTCGACGTCTGCCGAACGGTCAACATACGCAGGGACGTTGCCCGGTCCCACCCCGTAGGCAGGCTTCCCTACGGAATGCGCGGCGCGCACCATGTCCGAGCCGCCGGTCGCAAGGATCAACGCGACATACTTATGCTTCATCAACTCTTGCGTGCCGGGCAGAGTCACTTTCGTCATGCAGGAGATCAATCCCTTGGGCATGCCAGCCCGTTCCCCTGCTTCTGCCATAATGCGAATCGTCTCTGCGCAACACTTCGCCGCGAATGGATGCGGCGCGATCACGATTCCATTCTTTGCCTTGACCGAGATCAACGTCTTAAACATGGTTGTGGATGTGGGATTCGTCGAGGGTGTCAATGCCGCGACAACGCCCATGGGCCAGGCGATGTCATACGTCCGCTTGACCGGGTCGCTGCGGATCACGCCGACGGTTGGAATATCCTTGATGGCTTCCCATAACAATTGCGAAGACAATAAATTCTTGAGCGTCTTATGTTCGGGCACACCATAGCCTGTCTCTTCACTAGCCATTTTGCCGAGCGACACCGACGCGTCCGCCGCCGCTTGCGCCATCGCCGCGCAGATGCGGTCTACTTCCGCTTGCGTGGCATGCAGGAATTGCTTCTGCGCCTCGCGTGCTTGTGTAGCAAGCGTGCGGGCTTCTTGAATGGAGAGAAGGTCGATGTCAACTTCGGACATAAAAGATACCTCGTGGCAATCTTATTGTATCAAGAACAATGCTCAGAAATTAATCGGGTTGCTTGCCACTTCCAATACCTTGTCCTGGAATGCCGAAGCAGCTGCCCGGCAGGCAGGCTGGTCGCCGGTCAACATCACGCCCATGTAGTTCGTCTCGGAGGGGGGCATGGTCAACGCGCAAATGCTCACGTTCGCTGATTTTAATGCCGCATCGAGCGCCACCAAGCCTTCATTCGGTGTCGCCACCAAATACGCAATCGGACTTCCCAGTGGGATATTGCACACGCCGGAAAGGTATGATCCAGTGCGCGAGATGACATGTGGGAAGAAGGCGATGGAGTCGTCGTCATTCGCCGAGTACCAGATCGCCTTCGTCTTGATGTAATCCACCGCGGCGCTTAGCCCGGCTCGAACCTCCGCTGGGTCTGGTCCAGCCAAAATAGCCATGATCTCGCCCGACCATTTCCCGGACGTGTGTTTCGCACCCGCGTAAAACGACCGGGCGTAGACCACTTCCACATCAGCCATCTTTGTCGCTTCGTCAATGGCGGTGTAGGTGGCGTCGTCGTTATCCACGCTGAGCAAGCCGATGGAGCGTTGGTCGTCGCGGAGTTTGAGATGTTCCGCGAAGTTGCGGTCCACTTGTGGGATGAGTTGCACTGCGAGAGGCGTGCCGTAGAGAGGGTCGAGAATGGGCATAGCTTTGTTCCTTGAAAGTCGAGAGGTGTGCGGTACGGGATACGAGTTACGAGTTATGTATTTCGTACTGCGTATTTCGTAAGGGTTCGACGGGGGCGGACAATCTGCAGTACGTAGCACGCAATACTTAGCTCGCCGTCTTTAACTTCACACCAGAAGCCTGATGCTTGCGCATCTTCTGGGCAATTTGTACCACAAACGCCCCACCCTCGAGCGGATTGGTGCCGCCGTTTTCGAAGATGTTGCAGACCACATCGCGGTCGGCGTCGGTGTCGCCGGTTTTGGGTTTATACGCCATGTAGGCGCTCATGGATTCGGCGCGCCCCAACCCGGGGCGTTCGCCGATGAGGAGAATGACCACATCCGGCTTGATGATTTCGCCGATGTCATTCATCACGCCGACGCGGGCATATTTGATGAAGAACGGAGTGCCGAACGTGAGACCGGCGTTCTGCGCGCCCTGCTTGATGACCGGGAAGATTTGCCGCAGGTTGGCTTCTATCGCCGCGGCGGATAGCCCGTCACCGACGCAGAGTTGAATATTGACGTTCTTCTGGCATTTCTCGTTGAGGATGCGCTTGGCGTCATCGTTGAGTAAACGTCCCAAATCGGGGCGGAGGAGATATTCCTGTTTGCCGCCGGTGATTTTGGTTTGAACGGTGAAGAGATTAAATTCATCGAGCAGTTTCTGGTCAACGTCGCGGTAAAGCGCGTCTTGCGTCACGGCATGGTCGCCTTGGAAAAGCAATAATGATGGTGTGTTATAGCGCGGACCCGCGCGCCCGACTCCGATGCGGGCGGTGGTGGAGGCGATCATCGCTTTCACGCCGTTGGCGTCTTTGGGATTCTTGACGCGCATTTTGTAACGATGTTCGGGGAGGGTGGGGTCGGGTAAATCTATCGAGAGATCAGAGACTGGAGATTGGGCGCGAGCTTGGATGGGGACAACTGAAGATGCGGGAACGCTGATCGGAGCAGAGACAGACGTCCCTGAGTCCGAAGCGCTTTTCACGGCTCCAGAGGCTTTGAGTTCGCGGACAATCGCGTCCACGATTTCGTTGAGTTTGGT
>CAYPCK010000127.1:0-6689 GCA_964409185.1 uncultured Anaerolinea sp.
CACCGACCGCCTCGATTACTTCAACTCGATGAGCAACAACTTCGGCTACGCCATCACCGTCGAAAAGTTGATGAAGATTCCCGTCGCCGAACGCGCCGAATACATCCGCGTGATCGTGTCGGAATTAAGCCGCATCCAGAACCACCTGGTATTCATCGGCACATTGCTCAACGATCTCGGCGCGATGTACACGCCGTCGCTGTACGCCTTCGAGGAGCGCGAACTCATCCTCGACATTTTCGAAGCCATCTCCGGCGCGCGCATGATGTGTAATTACTTCCGCTTCGGCGGCGTGGTGCGCGACATCGAAGAACCCGAGATGAAGAAGATCAAAGACCTGGTGTACAACCGCCTGCAAGCCAAGACCGACGAACTCGACCGCATGTTGACCGAGAATGAAGTCTTGCTCTCGCGCATGAAGGGTATCCGCATGATCAACGCGGAGGACGCGCTTGCCTACTCGATCACGGGTCCCGTCCTGCGTGCGGCTGGCGTGCCCTACGATATTCGCCGCGCCGACCCGTATGGGATTTACGACCGCTTCGACTTCGACGTGGCAGTCCGCTACAACGGCGACCTGATGGATAACTATCTCATCCGCATTGACGAAATTCGACAATCCCTGCGGATTTTGGATCAAGCCATCAAGCAAATCCCTCAGGGACCGATCAATTCCCAAAAGCCGGCGTACCAGGTTCGCGTCCCGGCGGGTGAAGCGTATGGGCGGGTCGAGTCTCCGAAGGGTGAACTCGGCTACTACCTCGTCTCGAATGGCAAACCGAATCCGTGGCGCTATCATGTGCGGCCTGCGTCGTTCGTCAACGTCACCGCGCTGGAAAAGATTTCCATCGGCACCAAGATCGCCGACTTTGTCGTCCTGCTCGCCATGTTCGATATGGTGATGGGCGAATGTGACCGGTGAAAATCTTAACCACAAAGGACACGACGGTCACGAAGGAATGAGGCCATAAAGGCGTGTCCGTTTTCCCCGTTGTGTACTTTGTGCGCTTCGTGGTGAAAGGTTTTTGACAAAGGAGAACTCGTTATGTACGGAAAAGGAATACTCAAAGGTCTCGGCGTCACCTGGAAGCGGTTCTGGGAAACGTACACCGAGGATATCTCGTGGTTGTTGCGCGGCAAGAAACGCTATTACACCGAAGAAGGCGTGCGGCACCGCTCGAGCAAAGACCAAAAGGGAATCTTCACTGTGCAATATCCCGAAGAAAAGTTGATCCTGCCCGAGGAGGCGCGATATATTCCCTTCCTGGTTTACAACGATCTGCCCGAAGGCAAGCGTGAAATTTTATGCACCTCGTGCGGAATTTGCGCCAAGGTCTGCCCGCCGCAATGCATCTGGATCGTGCGCTCGAACGACCCGACCACCGGCAAACCCATCCCCGAACCGACCGAGTTCTACATTGACGCAGATATCTGCATGAACTGCGGTTTCTGCGCCGAATACTGCCCCTTCGACGCCATCAAAATGGACCACGATTTCGAGATCGCCTCGTACGGACGGAACGTGTACAACATGGAGAAATTGCTCAAATCGAACGAGTATTACAAGAGCATCCGCCCGGCAAATTTCGCGCGCGAAGAAGCCGCGCGGATCGCGGAAGCCGAAGCGAAAAAGGCAAAAGAAGCCGCGCGCGCCGCGGCGGCGCAAGCCGCGCCTCCGGCACCCGCGGAACCGCCTGCCGCACCGGCGGCGAATTAATAACGGATGGTACGCGCGATTGACTTGCTTCTGCATTTGACCGCTGACCGCGGACGACCAACCCAAGAGCAAGCACAGCGGTCCGCCGTCGGCGGTCAAAACGCAGACCCGCGTAAGGTGAGTTAATAAATCCGCAGGGGCGAGGGTATCCCGCCTTTGCAGTTTCGGAATAAAAATGACAAATCAAATCACAAAAGAATTAATTCTGGATGCGCTTAGCAAGGTGACCGAACCCGACCTTGGGCAGGACCTCGTCACCCTCAACATGGTGAAGGACATCGAGATCAACGGCGACAGCGTTTCGTTCACCGTCATGCTCACCACGCCGGCGTGCCCATTCCGCGCGAAGATCGAAAAAGATTCAAAGGCGGCGGTCATGACCATTGCTGGAGTCAAATCCGTCACAGTCAAAATGGATTCGGATGTTCCCAACGACGGGCGCATGCGCGGCTTGGTCAACACCCCGATTCGCAACGCCATTGCGGTGGGTTCAGGCAAGGGAGGCGTCGGCAAGTCCACGGTATCGGTCAACATTGCCGTGGCGCTTGCGCAAGCCGGCGCCCGCGTCGGGCTGATGGACGCGGACATTTACGGACCCAACACACCCACCATGCTGGGCGTGGAAAAACTCCCGCCGCCGAACGGACCGCGTCTCATCCCAGCGGCGGCATACGGCATCAAAATGATCTCGATGGGTTTGCTCGTCAAGCCGGGCGAGCCGCTCATCTGGCGCGGACCCATGCTCAACTCTGCGATTCGTCAATTTTTGAGCGATGTCGAATGGGGCGAATTGGATTATCTGATCATCGACCTTCCGCCCGGCACTGGCGATGCGGCGTTGTCGCTGGCGCAGGCCTTGCCGTTGAGCGGCGCGGTGATCGTCACCCTGCCGCAGCTCGTTTCACTTGAGGATGCCAGCCGCGGGCTCAACATGTTCAAAAAACTCGATGTTCCGATCCTGGGTATCGTCGAGAACATGTCTTATCTCGAACTCCCCGATGGCACGCACATGGACCTTTTCGGGTCCGGCGGAGGCGAGCACCTTGCCAATGTTACGACCACGCCTTTCCTCGGCAAAGTGCCCATTGATCAAAACGTGCGCATCGGCGGCGATACCGGTAAACCCATCGTAGCCAGCCACCCCGATTCGGCGGTCGCCAAAGCGTTGCGTGAAATTGCCGGGAACATCGCCGCAAAGGTCAGCATCGCGGCATTGGGGGCTTCGAACGATGTTCCGATTAACATCATCGAATGAGAAATCAAATATCGAAAACACCCAGACAGGCATTGTCCGGGTGTTTTGTTTTTGGCAAGTGATTTAATTTCTGGTAAAGAGTCGCGGAAGAAAGACCGCGACCAGGGGCAGGAAAAACAAAAGTTCGAAGCCGAACACGTCTCCGCCTCCATTCGCGCCGGAGTCCGGGGTATCCGTGGCTGGAGGTTCCGGTGTATCCGTAGGCGGCGGCTCCGGTGTGTCGGTGGGTGGTGGCTCTGGTGTATCGGTGGGTTCTGGTGTGTCAGTGGGCGGCTCTGGCGTATCGGATGGCACAGGCGTATCGATGGGAATGTCGGTATCCGTTGGCAGGGGCGTGTCAGTCTCCGTAGGCACCGGCGTATTCGTAGGAAGCGGCGTGGCGGACTTCGTCACGGTGGGGATATCGATATTCGTGGGAAGCGGGGAGGGTGTTGCCGAACTTGTCGGGCTTGGGAACAAGCCTCCTCCCCCGCTGACGCGAGTGAGAAGATCAAAAAACGGAGGGACCGTGTTGGTCGGCGTCACCGAACCGGCGGGCGTAACAGTCTTGCCGGTCACCAATATTCCGAATTCTGTCGTGGGGCTGGGTTGGTTTCCGAATAGAAAAAACGGCACGCGGGTGGGCGTAAAGAAAAGATTTGCGAATGCCTGTTGGGTGAGGATACGGTCGAGCGGAGTCGGCGTAGGAGATAATCGTGGCACCAACACGACATCGGAATACGGGTCGCGCCCACCAGCAACAAGGTAGGGGATACCGAATGCCAGTAAACAGACAAAGATCACAACAACCGGGATCACAAAACCCTGTTGTCTTTGGGTTTGCATAAAACCGAAACTCTCCTTGCAGGCACTCGAAGAAAACAGCCGGCGAACTTGAAACGAAAATCGTACTGAAATTATCCCACACTACTGCCGGCGCTGTCCATGTCAATATGAGAAAACACACGCGCAGGCTCGTCGCGTGCAGCCTGCGCGTGTGTATTGTCGTGTCCGAGGCTGGCGGCTCAATAGATGTAGATCACCTGCCCGGCGTAGATGTAGTTCGGGTTGGGGATGCCGTTCCTCCATTGCAACTGATGGACGGTCACCCCATAATACATGGCAATGCCGCCCAATGTATCGCCGCGGCATACGATGTAAAAACTTCCATATCCATCGTAGCCCGGCCCGCAGTAGTACGAAACAGGCTCATACCCGCCCGGAATGTACAAAACCTGCCCGGGGTAAATGTAATAGGTGTAATTCACCCACGGGTTCGCCGCGATCAGCGATGAGAGCGAAATGCCGCAATTCCGGGCGATCTTCGCCAGCCAGTCACCGGGCTGCACGTAGTACGTACTCGGGCAGGCACCCCAAGCGCTCGCGGGTTTCACGCTCACGAAAGACGCAGACAACAGGATCACGGTCAAACACACTTGCACAAAACGCTTGATGGACATTTCTTCCTCCTGACTGGGTTTATCGACGCCAATTTCAGTGTACAACGATTGCAAACAGATTTCAAGCCTCCGGGCGAATTCGAGAATTTTGATGAAAAAAGACGGTTCTTTTCTCCCTTAGGCTGTTCCTTTCCCCAGCCGCGCCATCGGGTTGGCGGATTTCCCATCCTACGGTCGAGCCAGCCGACCCGTAGCCCGAAGCGTTTTGTCGGTCTATATCTTTCGCGAGCGGATGCCAGTCCAAATGGCGGCGGCGAATGCCGGTACCAGGATCAGGAAACTCCCATAAACGAAAATCCATTTGATAAAAGTAAATATCCCCGCCAGGTTTGCAATGACCGGCGTGAAGTCGGGGTAGCGCCAAAACACCAACGCCGCTGAGATATTTTCCAGCATATCGAACGCCCACCCGAGAGCCGGGAACAAGTTGAGTAGCCGAAGCCGGTTCGTATCGGCGAAGATTTTAGCCAGCGACCAACTGAGGGAGGTGACAAGAAACAGCAAGTACACCACTGGGAAAATGAGATCGAACGTGAATCGAGCATAGACATATTCCGCGCGACCCTGCGCGCCGTACGCCTCCGCCATTTGGTACAACTCTTCCGCCGAATACGCCCACGAGGTGTCCGGTGACCCCGCGCCATTCGAATACACATCCGCTTTGCGAGCCTGTTGCGGAAGCACCGTGCCGGCAAAGAGGAGGAATCCTAGAAATGCCGCCATCGCGACGCGACCCGTGGACAGGCGATAAAAAAAGTTTGAAAGACGAATCATGACGTTTCTCCGTATCATCGGGCGATGTGCCCAAGTTTTTCGAGCATGCCGAGAAAATCACGCTGCGCCCAGCGCTCGATCAGTTTCCCGCCCCTGATGCGAAAAATATCCACACCGGAGTAGGTCACTTTTTTGTGAGCGGGCGGAAACCCGCGAAACGAATCGGCTTGTGTGGCGGTAAAATCCACGCGGGCAACCACCTTGTCTCCCTCGGCGATCAGGTCCAGCACCTCTGCCTGAATATCGGGAAATATTCGAATCATGATGTGATATAGGCTTTTGAAATGGTCCCGTCCTTTTCCATGCGCGGCATGGTCGTCAAAGTCTCCGTCCATCAACTCTTCGATCAGCCCGATCTTCCTCTGGTTCACTACTTCATCATAGAACCGCCTGATCAACGCCTTGTTTTGTTCCGACATGCCAACTCCAAATGATGAAATTCTGCCCGGATTTTAATCCATCCCTGGCAGGCTGAACACTGACAAATATCCTGCGCGCCGTTACGGTATAATCCTGCCCATGCAACCAAATATCATCGGAATCCGCTTTACCAAAGTTGGTAAGATCTATCATTTCGAAACCTCCGCCGTCCCGGATGTGCAGGTCGGCGAACATGTGATCGTGGACACCGCGCGGGGCAGGCACCTAGGGCAGGTGATGCAACACGTGAAAGAAACGCCCCCTAAGCCCGAAGGCGGCTGGAGGTCGGTGGAGAGGCGCGCCACCCCGCGCGACCTGCTCCTGCTTCAGTCGTGGCAATCCAAACAGACTGAAGCCATGATCAATTGCCGCGCCCGCGCCGCGGAATTAAAACTGGACGGGGTCAAGATCGTCGCCGCCGAATACAACTACGACGGCTCGCGCCTTGCTTTCTTATTCAGCACCGAGAGCGAAGAAAAAGTTGACCTCAAGTCGCTCAAGAAGGATATGCACACGCTGTATCCCAACACGCACATCGAACTGCGGCAGATCGGTCCGCGCGATGTGGCAAAGATCATCGGCGGCATGGGCGCGTGCGGCATCGAAACGCGCTGTTGTTCGAAATTCCTCACCGAGTTCTCGCCCATTTCGATCAAGATGGCGAAAGACCAGGGCATCTCGCTCACGCCCGAAGAGATCACCGGCATGTGCGGGCGTCTGCGCTGTTGCCTGATCTATGAATACGAACAATACGTGGAGGCGCGCAAATCACTGCCGAAGCGCAACAAGCGCGTGGTCACGCCGAAGGGCGAAGGCAAAGTCATCGACGTGTTGCCGATGAGCAATAAAGTGATCGTATTGCTCGAAGCCGAAGAAGGCAAAAAATTCACCGAAACCTTCGACCATGCCGACTTGCAACCGTGGGATGAACTCGAAGCTCTGCGGCGCAAATCCGAAGCGCCATGCGACCGCCACAACTCCGGGGGATGCACGTGCGGAAAGTCCAACCCGAGGAAAAACAGGAATAATTAGAAGTTATCTCAAAAATGGTAGACTGAGGCTCAAACCCGAGTTGGGAGCGAAC
>CAYPCK010000128.1:0-6678 GCA_964409185.1 uncultured Anaerolinea sp.
TCCGCCGCAGACACAACCGATTCTTCCGTTGCGGCTGGGGGCTCGGCGGGCGCGGCTGGCATGGATTCGAAAATCGGCGCTTCAGTGGCGGGCGCTTCAGTCGCCACGGAGGCTTGTTGAGCAAATAATTCAGACTCTGCCGGGGCTTCCGCTCCGCCGCCCACGCCGAATGCAGGCGCTTGTGCCAATTGTGGGGCAAAAGTATTCAAGCCAAACGTGAAGAAGAAGAGCAAAGTGGCAACCGATGTGACGAAGCGAAACGCGGGGTATGAACGCGGCAATGGAGGATTCAATCCCACCATTTTTCGCGTGAGTGTGAAATTACGCGGCGCGCGCCGTTTCGGCAGTTTGCGGAGCAACGTCCGGACGGCGCGTAGATCGTCCAGGGCGGAGACAATCTCCCCGTCGGACTTGAGGCGGGATTCCAGACGCGTCGCATCGGATGGAGATAATTGTCCATCCAGATATGACGAGAGGAGTTCAAGATCGCGCGAGTTCATTGTGTTAATCCGTTTTCAAGACGATACGCGGAAGGCAAAAGTTCCTCGAACGCTTGCAAACATTCTCGTAAGCGCAAGCGGGCGCGGGCGAGGCGACTCTTGATGGTGCCAAGCGGAACGCGGATGGCGGCGGCGACTTCGGTGTAGTCCATGCCTTGAATGTCTGCCATCACTACAACGGTTTTGAATTCAAGCGGGAGATTGTCGAGACAGTGTTGAATGGCATGTTCGACCTCGTCGGCTTCGGCTTGCTGGTCGGGGGTCAGGCTTGGATCTGCCATCCACTTGGGCGAATCCATTTCCTCGCCGTCTTCGGTATCGGGTTCAAGCGGCGTGGTGGGTCGGCGTTTTTTGCGGCGCAGTTCATCGTAGCACGCGTTGGTGACGGTGCGCATGAGCCAGGCTTTGAACGACCCGCCGCGAAACGACGAGATGCTTTTGAACGCGGAGATGAACGCCTCTTGTGACGCGTCCGCCGCCTGGTCTTCATCGCCAAGGATGCGAAGCGCGGTGTTGAACACACTTTCCTGATAATGCAGGACGAGGGTGTTGAAGGCGTCGAGGTTTCCGTTTTGCGCGTCGGTGATAAGAGCTTGTTCGTTCATTGAACGATATTTTATCACTGTCGTTTCAGCCACAGAGATGCGGAGAACACAGAGATTCTATTTTGGTTTGTTGCGATTGTAGAGGAGGTAAATACCGCGCCAAATCAACATTCCGATGGCGGATGTCGCTCCCAGGGCAAGCATGAAAATTGGGATGATCTCTGTTTGGAGGATGAAACTCCGCACAACCACCGCCAGCGGCGCGGCGAAGAGCATTGCCAGCGGCGCGCGCCAGAGTTGTTTGAAATCGGGCGCGATCTCAGGCTGGAAAAGTCTGAATAAACGGGCAAAGAGAACCCAGAAAATGGAAAGTGGAAAATAGATCGCGGCAAAGCGGAACGCGAAGGAGATATCCGTTTCGCGGTGGGTGATGAAGCCGATGAGGGTAGCGAGGGCGAGGGCGAGAAGGTCGCCGGGGAGGATGGATTTTTTCATGTTTTTGTAGGAGCACGATATATCGTGCCCCTACAACCGTTCATTCTTCCTTCCGCAACGCGGGGAACAACAACACCTCGCGGATGGAATGTTTATCGAGCAACAACATCGTCAAGCGGTCCACGCCCATGCCGAAGCCGCCGTTGGGAGGCATGCCGTAACGCATGGCGCGCAGGTAATCTTCGTCCATTGGATGTTTCTCGTCATCATCGGCGGCGTAGTCGCGCCCCATTTCGAGGAAGCGCTGTTCTTGATCGAGCGGATCGTTCAATTCCGTGAAGGCATTGCATAACTCGAAACCAGCAACGTACCCTTCGAAGCGTTCCACGGTCAGCGGATCGCCGGGGATGGACTTCGCCAGCGGCGAAATGTCGCGCGGATAGTTGTATAAAAACGTTGGCTGGATTAACGTCGGCTCAAGGAATTCGCTGAGCAGGTAATCAATCCATTTGCCGCGCGTGGCTTTGGGGTCGGGAATCTTGTTCGGGTGTTTGGCTTTGATCGCGCTCAGCAAATCTGCGGCAGTTTTGTGTTCTGCAATATCAATGCCGCTCGTCTGCTTGATGCCCTCGCGCATTTCGAGGCGATTCCACGGAGGGGTCAAGTCAATTTCGTGTTCTTTGTATTTGATCTTCATCGTGCCAAGCACTTGTTGCGCGGTGTACGAGACCATTTGCTCGGTGAGTTCCATCACCTGCAAATAGTCCGCGTATGCCCAGTAGAATTCGAGTTGCGTGAATTCGGGGTTATGTTTGAACGAGACGCCCTCGTTGCGGAAGTCGCGCCCGATCTCGTAAACTTTTTCCAAATTGCCGACGAGCAATCGTTTGAGATACAACTCGAACGAAATGCGCAAATACATATCCTGTTCGAGTTCGTTGTGATGCGTGGTGAACGGTCGCGCTGCCGCGCCGCCATACAACGGCTGGAGGATGGGAGTTTCGACTTCGAGAAAACCTTTGCCATCCAGAAAATCGCGCAGGGATTTCACGATCGCGGCGCGTTTTCGAAATGTTTCGCGGACTTCGGGATTCACCGCCAGGTCGGCGTAGCGCTGGCGGGCGCGGAGTTCGGCATCTTCGAGCGCGGCGTGGCGGACGATGGTGCCATCTTCGAGAGTCTCGTCCTTGGCGGCGGGGAGCGGGCTGACGGATTTGGCGAGCAGGCTGAAATCGTGGACGTGAAGCGTCGCCTCGCCGGCTTTGGTGCGGAACATCACGCCCTCGGCCTGGATGAAGTCGCCGAGGTCGAACATTTTGTTGAAGAAATCCACGCGCTCCTTGCCGAGTTCGTTCACGCGTAAAAACAACTGGATCATCCCCGCGCCGTCTTCGATGTGCGCGAACGAAATCTTACCCATCGCCCGCGACGCGCGGAGGCGTCCCGCCAGCGTGGCGCGAACTTCGACGCCCTCCGTTTCTTTCGCGTCAAATTCGGCGATCGCTTCGGCGCTGAGGTGCGTGCGTTTGGCGCGCGTGGGGAACGGCTCCACGCCCTCGGCGCGCAGTTCTTCGAGTTTTTGCAAACGGATTTTTTCGAGCGAGGTGTATTCGGTCATTTTCAATGCTCCCCCTTCTCCTCTTGCTCCCTTTGGGGGTGCTTCGCGAGGAGAAGGGACGGGGATGAGGGTGAATTTTCCCTCACCCTGCCCTCTCACTTCGGCAGGCTCAGTGCGCCGCCCGGTGGGAGAGGGTGTCAAAACAAAACCCCGCGAAAGACGCGGGGCATGAGTTTCTTTCGCTCCTGAGTCTATCCGACCTTCAGGATTTTAACATTATACGTGCCGCCGGGCGTCTCGACTTTGACCGTGTCGCCCGCCTTGTGATTCAAGATGGCCTTGCCGATGGGCGACTCGTTGGAGATCTTGCCCTCGCGCGGGTTGGCTTCCGCCGCCCCGACAATGGTGAAGGACTCCGCCTCGAAGTTCCCTTCTTTGATCGTCACCTTCGAGCCAAGGCTTACCATATCGCTCTTTTTCTTGCCATTGTCTTCGATGATCTTCGCGGTGGCAAGGAGCACCTCCAATTCCTGGATGCGCCCCTCCACGAAAGCCTGTTCGTTCTTGGCGGCTTCATATTCGGCATTCTCGATCAATTCCCCGCCTTCCATGGCTTCGTGCAGACGATTGGCGACCTCCTGCCGTTTGGCGGTTCGCAAGTAATCCAATTCATCCTGAAGCTTTTGGTATCCTTCTTTGGTTAAAAAGTTGTTAGGCATCTTTATTTCCTGCTATAAGAATTTTGTCCCGCAACGCGGGACAAAGCAAGGGAGAGCCGATAGATTGGTGTGTTTCCCGTAAAGCGGGCTTAATATATCACGATTCAAATGCCGGGACAAGAACCGCCCAGCCTGTCAACCAAATTGCAACATACGAATTCCCCGCCGCTCCGCCCAGTACGAGCGGATGGCGCGCTCCGCTTTTTGAGGAGTATCAAACTTGTCGCCCAAGACGGCAAATTGGGACTGGTAGGCATGCACCGCTTCGACCCACCGAGTGAGGCTTGGTTCGCTGATTCTTTGAACGGACTCCTTCATCCCAGCCGCATTCGGCAAAAACTCCTGCGGCTTGTAAAAAATATACGGCACGTCCACCACATAACGGAGCGGGCGGCGCAGAAGTTCCGCGGCGCGGCGGACGAGGACATGGTCCACGTGGGAACCGACCGCCAACTGGCAAACCAGCACATCGTCGGGTTCGAGGCGGGCGGAGATGGACGCGGCGATCCGGGCGGGGTAATCTGCATCCGCCTCGCGCGGCGGGACCGAAATTTCAGAATACAGCCAGTCCCCATTTTGATCGCGGCGGTAAATGCAATCCAAAAAATCGAAATGCACAGCCTTCGCCCCAACCACGGAAGCGGCGGCATGGTCTTCCTCTCGCCGGGCGCGTACGGTTTCCGCGGCGTTGGCGAACCCCCATTTTTTGTGGAGTTCGTCGGCGAAAGCGGAACACATTTCAAGATGAGGGTCGCCGCACATGAACGTCCAGATTTCGACGGATGCTCCCGAGTGCGTCAACTCGTGGAGAAAGCCGCCGGCAGAGAGCACGGCATCGTCGAGATGAGGGGAAAGATAAATCCAGCGCATACAGCAATTTAACCATACTCTCCGAAAATTAAGATGCGAGTGCAATAGAACTTGCCGCGCCCTTCAAGTACACTTTGGCAAAAGATCATGATGCAGGAACGCCGCAAACAACCCCGCAAAAATCTAATGTCCTACTCGCAGGTTTTCGACCTGTACGAGGGCAAATTGATCGGCTACCTCGGCGATTTGAATTTGCTGGGGGCAATGGTGATCGGCGAACAGGAACTGAAAATCGAATCGAAATTTACGATTTCCATTCAATTGCCCGAGCTACCCAACACGGAAGCAACCCGCCTTGCCCTACCGGTGCGCGTGGCATGGTGTCAGGCAGACCTTAGTCCTGAGTACTTCAATATCGGGCTCGAGTTCACACTGGTAACCGACGACCAGAAGAAAATCATCGAGGCGGTGATGGAAAATTACGAGTTTCGCCGCGATGCGCCGAATTACCCGCCCCGCCCTGAAGTGGGTTAATTCAATCCAAACAGCCTTGCCGCCCACACGCTGAGAGCCGATGTGGCGGCGGTCAGCGCCGTTCCCCAGATCATATCAACGATAGTCACCGTAATGGGCCAATCGCGCAGTGTGGCGTGGTTCGTCAAGTCATACGTGGCGTAGGTGACCAACCCAAACAACGCGCCGCGCAGGAGGGCATCCCGCATCTCTCCGCTTTGGACGGCTGGCGCGACCACGAAATAGGTCAACGCCCCGACAAAGAGCAAATAGAAAAGCCCCGCCGCGAGGAAATTGGCTCTGTCTGCCATCAAATGCCCAATCTGTGACCGGTAAAACTTCGGCGCGACCAGCCCCAGCCAGACCGCGTCGATGCCGAGGAAAATAACGAGAGTGATGAGGTAGAGTTTGAAGGTCATGGAATCTCCAAGAACTGAACGGGATTTTGATTGTTTTAATTGATACATTTTAGCCTATAATGAACCGATACCAGCACAGGCGGAGCGGACATGACAAACAAAGACACAATCGAAGTTGAGATCGAGGTCAACGCGAAAGACACTTCCGTGGAAGACCTCGACCAGATGACCCGAAATCTGCTGAACGAGTTAAGGGGAAGTGATGTGCTGTCTGCAAATTTGGTATCTGCCGGAGCCGCCCCGAAGGGAAGCAAAGGCGATCCGGTGAGCATCGGGATGCTGGCGCTCGAAGTATTGCCCGCCGCCGCGCCGAGCCTAATCGCGCTGGCGCAAGCCTGGGTCATGCGCGGACAGGGGCGCACGGTGAAATTCAAAGGCAAGGGGTTTGAATTCGAAGGCTCTCCCGAAGAGTTTGAAAAGTTCCTCTCCACTTTCCAAAAAGGCAAAAAGAAAAAATGAGCGGCAAGTTCGCGCTGGTCATCGGCAACACAGAATACGCCGACCCCGGTCTGGCGCAAAGAGAGATGGCTATTTCCTAGAATCCTTTTTACGACCAGACTTTTTATCTACAGGACTCTTTACAACTTTCCTTGAGGTTGCTTTCGCCTTTGATAATGCAGGCTTCTTCTTAATTTTCGTTTTCTTCACTTTCACGATCTTCTTTGCCACAGATTTTTTCACAGCAGTTTTCTTTCCACTTTCCACTTTCTTCTTGACCACCGCCTTCTTCCTCGGCATTTTGATTTTCACCTCTTCCTCAACAATCGCCTCTTTCGACCCAAACATCTCCTCCCACTTCGCCAGCCCTGCTCCTGCGGGATTTGCAATCCCGCAGATTTACATAAGAAACTCCCTCACATCATCAATCGGAATGATGCAAGGCTTGTCATCCAGATAATAGCTGGCTGTTGACCATAAATACTGTTCAGGCGACTCAACCAATTTCCATTGCGGCTGGCAGGGATTATGATGGATGTAATCCATTTTCTGTTGGAGGAATTCCACAGAAAACACATCGCGGGCATCGTAGTCATCTTCCCACATCTTGTATTCCTGCTTGACCTTCTTCCCTTCTTTCTGCAACAAACTCAACATCTTATTATCCCCCTCTGCTTGAAAGTGACGGCAAATCTGCCGCGCCGTAAATTTCTTGAAATCACGCATCATGTCTGCGAGAGG
>CAYPCK010000129.1:0-6667 GCA_964409185.1 uncultured Anaerolinea sp.
AATGTGCGTCAGGTGTTTTTCGGTGAATTGCCAGAAAAATTTGTTGGACACATCTCCGATATCACCGTGTTGGATAAAGTGGCAATCACCACACTTTGCATCTTCATGATCGTCATCGGTTTATATCCGAACTTTATGGCGCCGATGGTGCAGACCGGCGTGGATTATGTCTTACGCCTGCTGGGAGGTTCGTAATGTTCTCTTCGATAATGTTCGCATCCATCCTCCCTGAGATTTTGATCCTCGTGTTGGGGATGCTCGTCCTCATCGTCGAGCCGTTCTGGAAGGATGAACAACGTCGCAACGTTGGCTGGCTCACCGCTGGTGGTTTGTTCGCCGCGATGCTCATCAGTCTGCTTGCCGGTCAACCCGGCGAACCGACCGCCACCCTCGGTGGGATGATCCGCTTTGATTGGCTCGGCTTCTTCTTCAAAATGTTGTTCATGTTCGCCGGCGCGGCGACCGCGCTGTTGATGATGGATCATGAGAAACTCGGCGCTCGCGGCGAAGCGTATCTGCTTCTGCTCGCCTCGCTCATCGGGATGAATCTCATGGCGGTCTCCTCCGACCTTGTGATGCTTTTTCTCGCCATCGAGACTGCCTCAATTCCTCTTTACGTGTTGGCTGGATTCATGTTGGGAGACGACAAGTCCACCGAGGCGGGGTTCAAATATCTGCTCTTCGGCATTCTCACAACGACGGTGATGCTGTACGGGTTCAGCCTGGTCTTCGGCTTTTCCGGAACAACCGACATGTACAAGCTGGCGGAGATGTTCCAGGTCGGTGAGATCGCTCCGCTTGCGGCATTGGGTGTGCTGGCGTTGATCCTCGTCGGCATCGGATTCAAAGTTGCGTTCGTGCCGTTCCACTTTTGGTCGCCCGACGTGTACGAAGGCTCGCCGACTCCCGTTGCTGGATTTTTATCCACCGCTTCGAAAGCCGCGGGCTATGCGGTTCTCCTCCGACTATTTTTTGTTGCCTTCCCCAACCCCAGCCTTTCCGCCCCGTGGGCATTGACACTCGCCATCCTCGCCGCCGTTTCGATGATCGTCGGCAACCTGCTGGCGTTGCCTCAAACGAACATCAAGCGCCTTCTCGCGTACTCGTCCATTGCGCACACGGGATATACCTTGATCGGCGTGGTCGCGTTCACGCAATTGGGCGCGGCTAGTGTGGTGTTTTATCTCGCCGCTTACATCCTCACAAACCTGCTCGCCTTCGGTGTGGCGATGGCATTCAGCAAAGTGACCGGCTTGGAAAATATTCAAGACTATGCGGGCATGAGCCGCCGCTCGCCATGGCTGGGACTCATGATGCTCTCCGCGTTTCTCTCGCTGACGGGCATGCCCCCGTTTGGCGGATTTGTCGCCAAGGTCATTGTCTTTGCGGCAGGCGTGCAGGCGGGCTACACGTGGCTGGTCATCATCGGCGTAATTACCTCGGTCATCGGCGCGTATTACTATTTGAACACGCTAAAGTTTGTTTACCTGTGGCGGATGCCAAATGAAGACGAGGAGAATCATCCCATCCCGTTGACGCGCCCGTACGCGATCGCCCTGGCGGCGCTCACCATCGGCGTGATCCTGATCGGGACGGTCTTTGCGCCGTGGTTCAATTGGGCGGATGCCGGCGCGATGAATTTGTTTTAGCAGATAACCCGACAGGTCTCCGGAGACCTGTCGGGTTTTGAAGATATTGAGGGTGGGGAGCAGGCTGAAATCTGGGAAGAAGCGAATGTCCCCGGTGATTGACAATTTGCAGACCCTCCCGTTATAATTGTGCATAATAGCACAAACAGAACCTGATTTGTCAACTTGAGTCTCAAGCCTTGATGATGATGGTTTTATCCTTTACAATTGCGACCCAAAGCAAGTATTTTAGCGAGGTGAAACCCGATGAACGAAAAGAACATCCGACAGGTGCTCGAGATCGAAAAGCAAGCCGCGGAATTGCATGAAAAAGCGAAGCGCGACGCGCAGGAGATTCCCGTGCGCGCCGAGCAGGAAGCGCAAGCCATGCTCGCCCGCGCTCGCGCCGAAGCGCAGGAGGAGGCTCGCCGCATTGTTGCCGAAGCGCAATCGGAAGACAAATCGAAGGATGTACTCGCCTCGATCAATGCGAAAAACAGCGACTTCGAAGCGCGGTCGAAAAAGAACTTCGACAAGGCGGTCGCCTTTGTGTTGGACCGCGTGCTTGGTAAGGCTTAATCATGGCGAGTGGCGTCACCGGCTACGCGGCGATCAGCACGAAAGTGCGGGCGATGTATTCCAATCTACTGACCCCGCAGGAAATTTCCCGCTTAAGTGATTCTCCCGATTTTCCCTCCCTCGTCAGTTCCCTGAAAAATACCCAATACGGACCGTACCTCGCCTCCTTGAAGGATAACGAGTTGACGCCGCGCCGCGCCATTCAGCAGTTGCGCCGCCGCCTGGCAGATTCGTATTCCAGTGTCGTGCAAATGTCGCCGGAACAGACGCGCCCGCTCATCAAGCAGTTATACCGCTATTTCGAGTTGGGCAATCTCAAGGCGGTGTTGCGGAGCATTCAGACGGTTAGCTCGTGGAATCCCGATATCGTCCTGTGGGATCGCGTGCGCGAAGTGTTGTTCCCGTTCGATTCGTTTTCCACGTTGCCGGCGCAAGCCATGGTGGAGGCGGGGAATGTCCCTGCCGCGGTGGAATTGTTGAAGGGCACGCCGTACGAATCGACGATGTCGTTTGCCATGAAGCGTTTCTCCGCCGAGCACAATCTTTTTCCGCTGGAAGTGGCGCTCGATCTCGATTACTGGCGGCGTTTGTGGGCGGAAGCCAAAAAACTCGGCGGGCTGGATCGCGACTCTGCGACCAAGATCGTCGGCGCGTTGCTCGACATGAACAACCTGATGTGGGCGATTCGTTACAAGGTGTATCACAAACTTTCGGAAGAAGAGATCATCAACTACACGCTCCCGTTCGGCTTCCGCGTGCGCGATGACGACGTCCGTGCGATCGCGGCAGGCGGAGACATAGCCGCCATTGTGACGCGCGCCTTTCCCACGCTCACCGACGTGAACACGCTACTGGAACACCCTCAAACTGGCTTGCCCAAACTTGAAGTTCAACTCAAGCGTCAGGTGATTCGACAATGCACCGCCGCGTTCATCGGTAATCCGTTCCATGTGGGGCTTCCGCTGGCGTTTCTCATTTTGAGCGATCTGGAAATTCAAGATCTGGTTGTGTTGATCGAAGCGAAGTCCTCCGAAGTGCCGGATGACGATTTCCGTTCGGTGTTGCTCAAGACCAGCCTGCTGAATTGATGCGATTGAATTTTTGTACATGGAGATGACATGTTTTTTCCAAGAGAAATGACCGAAGTTGAGTTGATCATCCCGTCCAAAGACCTCGTCCCGGTGACGAAGGTGTTGAGCGGGAGAGGCGTGTTTCACCAGGTGGATAGCGCCTACCTTGGCTTGGAAAGCCTCGGACCCAGCACGTGGACGGAGAAAGCCGCAGGCTATTCGGCGCTCGAACGGCGCATCCAGTCCATCATGCAGGCGTTGGGACTGGAAGAGGAACAGAAGGGTTCCACCGAGTTCGATACCATCGTGGATATCGAATCCGTTCGCCCGGCGGTTGATCGGATCGAGGGCGAAGTCAAAGGTGTGAGCGACCAACTTGGCGCAGAGAAGAAGCGGCTCGAGTCGCTCGAAGCGCAATTGAAACAACTCGAACCGATCGCGCACCTGAATTTCGAAGTCGGTTCCCTGCGCAACTCGGCTCACGTGCATTCCATCCTCGGCGTGATGAAAGCCGACACCAAGGTGATTGAGCGCCTCGACA
Source organism: uncultured Anaerolinea sp. (assembly GCA_964409185.1). GTDB lineage: Bacteria > Chloroflexota > Anaerolineae > Anaerolineales > Villigracilaceae > Defluviilinea. The sequence continues at coordinate 3,819 of CAYPCK010000129.1, forward strand.
GCATCCGCGTGCCTCACGTGTTGTTCGAGTTGAAGCGCGATGCGAAGGATGCCGTGGTCTGGCTCCTCGGTTCCAAGAACAATTCCGACGAACTCGAGCGCGCGGCGAAAAGCGCGTTTCTGAACCCGCTCTCGCTGCCGGAAGAATTCAGCGGCACGCCTGAACAGGTGGTGGAGAAGACCCGCAAAGCCATCGAAGATTCGAAGCAGAAGATCTTCGAACTCGAGACACAGTTGGGTAAACTCGGCGGCGTTCACAAAGCCGAATTGCAAAAACTGTGGTGGGACGCGCACGTCAGCCGTTTGATGGCGGATGCCATTGTGCGCTTCGGTCAACTTCGCCACACCTACGTGGTGGTGGGGTGGGTTCCGTCCGCCGACTTGCAATTGCTCACCGAACGTCTCAAGCAAGCCTCGAAGGAAATCCTCATCGAAGCCATCCCGACCGAACGCTCGGGTCATCATGAGCATGTGCCTGTCGCCTTGTTGAACAACAAGTGGCTCAAGCCGATTCAAAACCTTGTTACCACTTACGGGCGTCCCTCCTATGGCGAACTTGACCCGACCATTCTTGTCGCGTTGACGTTCCCCATTTTGTACGGTGCGATGTTTGGCGACCTGGGTCAAGGGCTTGTCCTGATGCTCGTCGGCTATCTCTCGCACAAGAAGATATTCATGAAGGGGTTGTCCAGTCTGGGTCTGCTGCTTGTGTATTGCGGTTTCTTTGCCACGATGTTTGGCGCTCTTTATGGAAGTATCTTCGGCTTTGAAGGTCATTTAATCGAAGAATATCTCCATTTCCACTTTGAGCCTCTTTGGTTCAGCCCTCTGGAAAATATCCTCACCATCCTTGGCTTGGCAATTGATGCCGGCATCGTGATCTTGTTATTCAGCTACCTGCTGAGTTTATTCAACATGGTCCGCGCGCGGGATTGGGCGCATTTCTGGTTTGGTCACACTGGCGTTGTGGTGATCTGTTTTTACCTGTGTTTCCTCACTGTTTTGAATGGGCTGTTGGGGACCACGCCGATTGCGCCGAAGATCGCCGCGACGATCAGTCAGATACCGCTGCCATTCAACATTCTGACTCCCGTATTTGCGGTTGGCGTGATGTTCAATGGCTTGTTCCGCAATATCGCCGAAGGACATCGCCCCTTCATCGAAGGCAGTATTCCGATGTACTTTGTTACATTGTTCATGGACTTGTTCGAGTCTGTGATCAGCATGTTGAGCAATACCCTGTCGTTCGTCCGTGTGGGCGCATTTGCGGTTGCGCACGGCGGGTTGAGCCTCGCCTTCTTCTCGCTGGCTGGTGAAGAGCCGACCATCGGATTCTGGATCACCCTGCTCATCGGCAATATTTTCATCATCGGCTTCGAAGGTCTGATCGTGTACATCCAGACCATGCGTTTGCACTACTACGAAATTTTGGGCAAGTTCTTCCACGGCGGAGGCATGCGCTTCGAGCCGTTGCGGCTGAACCCCTCGCAAGAGGAGGCGTAAGCCCTAAGATTGAATAGTTCAAGATCAACGAGAGTATTTGGTAAGTCGCGTTTGCTAAAAATTTTCTACAACACAAGGAGATAAACAATGTTCTTAGTCTTTGCAGTAATGGTCGGTTTGATCCCCGTCATCCCCGCGGTGGTCTATGTGCTCCAAAACGGAAAGACCAGCCCCTCGCAGGCGGTCTCCCGCATGGTGAGCGGCTTCAACTGGTTCAACTTCCTCGTCGGCATGATGGCGGGCGGACTCGCCCTCGTCTGGCTGGCTTCCCCGTCGTCTGTGGCGGCTTCCGGCTTGGCGCAAGAAGGCGGCGTCGTGGACCAGTACGCGACACTCGCAGCGGCTCTTTCCACCGGGTTGGCTTGTATCGGCGCGGGCATCGCAGTGGGTGGCGCAGGCGCCGCCGCTGTCGGCGCGACGGCTGAAAAGCCCGAGTCGTTCGGCCGCTCGCTCATCTTCGTGGGTCTCTCCGAAGGTATCGCGATCTACGGCTTGATCATTTCCTTCCTCGTACTCCCGTAAGCAAGGCGCGGAACGTTCATGAAGGTTCTGGTTATCGGTCATCCGGACGCGGTGCTTGGGTTCTCGCTGGCTGGCGTGGGGGGCAGGGTTGCCGCCACCGCCGACGAGGTGAACGCGGCGCTCGACGATGTCCAATCCGCCAAAGACGTTGGCATCGTTCTCGTCACACAGGATGTGGCGGAGTTGATTCCCGCGCGCATGGAACACCTCAAACTGCGGAGCACGATCCCACTGGTGGTGGAGATCCCCGCGCGCGCCGGTGTCCCCGAGGGGCAGGCGTCGCTCGGCGACATCGTCCTGCGGGCGATCGGTATCAAGTTATAACCCTTTCCTGACCACAGGAAATGAATTGGAAGTGTATCTATGAATTCTGAAGCAGAAAACATTGTGGAACTCGAACGGGCGATCCTGATCGAAGCGCGCGAAGAAGCGGAGCAGATGCAGGTGGAAGCCAAAGAGAAAGCGGACGCCATCCACAAGCGCGCGCAGGAACAGGCGGATGCGGAACGCAAAGCCATCCTCGACCGTGCGCGCGAGGACGCCGAACGATTGCGCAGTCAGGCAACCGCCACGGCACAATTGAAAGCCCGCTCCTCGCAATTGGAACACCGCGAAAAATTGCTCGATAATGTCTTTGCCGAAGTGAAGAAGAAACTTGACGGCGTGAAGAATCAACCCGAGTACGGCGCGATCGCGAAGATGCTGGCGCGCGAGGCGTTGACCCAGCTCAAAGTAAATCAAGCCGAAATACGCGCCGATGAAGCGACGAGCAAGTCCTTGTATTTCGACGAACTCTCGCGGGATCTCAACGGGCAGTTTATACCT
>CAYPCK010000130.1:0-6561 GCA_964409185.1 uncultured Anaerolinea sp.
ACGGGTTGCGCGTGCGCGAGGATATCGAGGGTAGGAATCCCAACTACGGGAATGTTCCTCGCGAACGCCAGTCCTTTGGCAAACGCCAGTCCCACGCGCAAACTCGTGAATGAACCGGGTCCGATGGCGACGCCGAGAGCAGTGAGACTTTCCATCGTCACACTGCCATTTGCCAGCAAGTCACGGACCGCCGGAGCGAGTTCCACCGTGTGATGTTGTTTGCTCTGCCACGCGCGCTCGCCGATAACTCGCGAACCATCGTAAACGGCAAGCCCCATCCATTCATTGGACGTATCCACAGCCAGCAACATCACGCGCCTTTGCGAATCAGTTCGAGCAAGGCTTCATAACGCTTGCCACTGACAGTAAAATTCATTTCGCGTTCACTTTCACCGATATGTTCGAGTTGCAGCCACAAGTTCTCCTCGGGGATGAGGCTTTGCATCCGTTCGGGCCACTCGATGAGGAGCGCGCCTTCGGCAAGCATCGAGTCGAGGTCGAGCTGCTCAGCCTCACTCGTGGAGTCGAGGCGGTAGGCATCCATGTGGAAGAGTTGATTCCCGTCCGCGCGGCGGTATACGTTGACCAGGATGAACGTAGGGCTGGAAACGGAATCGAGCGAGCCCCATCCCTGCGCGATGCCCTGCGCGAGCGTCGTTTTTCCCGCGCCGAGTTCGCCCTGCAAACAGATCACATCGCCGGGTTGTAAAACACCGCCGAGGCGTTCGCCGAGCGCGCGCGTTTGTTCCGGGTTATGGCTGGCGAGCTTTAACGTGTGAATTTTATTGACGAACATCGAGAAGATTATACCGTGAGGGAGGCGCTCACTTCTCCAACCCCAGCATGTCGCCGATTGTCCGCGCAATGACGCGCGCGGCTTCCGGCTTGCCGGCGCGGCGGCAGTTTTCGATCACTTGCTTGCGTTCCGCGGGGCGCATGATCCAGCGGGTGAGCGCGCGGACGACTTGTTGCGGCGTGGGCGCCCACACGCCCGCGCCCTCCTCCTCTACGAAGGTGACATTGCCATCCTCCTGCCCCGGCACCTTGGAATAAAGGATGATCGGCAGTTGCGCGTTGAGCGCCTCGGCGATCGTGCCGGGACCGGCTTTGGTGACGATGAAATCTGCCGCGCGCATGAAGTCCGGCATCTCGCGCGTGAAGCCGTAGATGAAGGTCGGGTTCTCCCATGCTTCCGCTTCGAGGGTCGCCTTCAGGCGTTGATTCCGCCCGCACACGATGACCAGCCCCACGTCCAGACCCGAAGCGTCTATTTCGCGCGCGATCTTCGCTAGAGGTCCCATCCCCTCGCCTCCGCCGACGAGAAGGACAATGGGTTTGTCGAGCGTCCAGCCGAGTTTTTTTCGCAAGGCGCTTTTTCTGCCAAGCGGCTTGCAGTATTTATCCGCTACGGGCAAGCCAACCACGCGCACTTTTTCCGGCGGCATGTTGTAACGAATGGCGCGCTGGCGAGCGCTGTCCGTCGGCACGAGAATCAGGTCGGCGCGTTTATCGAACCAGAGGGCGTGGGTGGTGACCATGTCGGTGACAACATTGATGAAGGGAGGGCGGTCCTTGCCTAGCGCGCGCAGGGCAAAGGTATTCGCAAACGGATGGACCGTGACGATCAAATCGGCGGGGTGACTGCGGACGAGCGCCTTTGCCGCGTAACGGGCGAGGGGCCACATGGTTGAGGTGATCACGCGGGCGCGGGCGCGCCCGTCGGTGGCGTGGAAACTCGCGCTCCACAAGCGCGGCGCCTTCACCATGTAGGGATACATTTTGCCGACGTCGTTGAAGGGAGGCGGGGCGTAGTCTTTGAAAAAATCCACCATCTCGGTGGTGACGCGGTTGCGGTATTCGAGGCGAATCGCTTCGATGACGGCTTCAGCCGCGGAGCGATGCCCTCCGCCGGTATCGGAGAAATAGAAGACGATGTGCGGTTTATGAGGCTGGGTTGTTTTTTTCTTGTTCATGTTTGGTGAGGTTCGCTTTGAGTCTCTTTGCCAGTTCGCGTCGCGTGAGCATGACCCGCCGCCCGCAGCCTTGGCATTCCAGCCCAATGTCCGCGCCAAGACGGGTAACCGTCCATTCGTAGGAACCGCAGGGGTGTTGTTTTCGCAAGCGCAGGTGGTCGTTGAGCTGGAGATCGGGGAGCATGGAGGTAATTGGTTAACTGTACATTGAGAAAGAGCGGAGGATTTGAGAATTAGAGATCGGAGAATAAAGGCTAGAGATTGAGTGGAGCGATACGCATTATAAAATGAAACGTGATAAACTACGGGTGATTTTGATCGAGGAGATTCAGTAATGTCCAAACATGAAACGTATGCAGTCGAGGTCGCGGGGTTGAAGCGCGAACTCCCGTTATTCGAGATCAAACCCGGGTTGAAGATCGCCATCCTGAACATTTTGGGCGATACCGAACTGGTGCAAGCCTGCGCCAGGGAACTTGCCGCCAAACTCAACGATGTGGACTACGATGTGCTGGTGACCGCGGAGGCGAAGTCGATTCCGCTGGCGTATGCGCTCTCGGCTGAAACAAAGAAACCGTACGTGGTCCTGCGCAAATCGTATAAACTCTACATGGGCGAGGCGCTCAAAGCCGAAACGCTCTCCATCACCACGGGCCAACCGCAGACGTTGATCCTCGATGAAAAAGATGTGGAACTGATGAAGGGGAAGAAAGTCGTCATTGTGGACGATGTGATCAGCACCGGCTCCACCCTGCAAGGCATGCGCATGATCCTCGATAAAGCCGGTTCAACCGTCGCGGCGGAGGCGGCGATCTTCACCGAAGGCGACCGCGCCCAGTGGATGCATATCATCGCGTTGGGACATTTGCCGTTGTTTACGGAATGAATTACGTAGGGGCGCAATATATTGCGCCCCTACCGATCAATTTTTGTTTTCCCTCACGCGTCATCTTCTTGATGGCGCGTTCGCGTTTCATCGCCGCGTTACGGTTGGGTTGTTCCTCCACGTACACCAATTTCACCGGTAAACGCATCCGCGTATACTTCGCGCCGCGTCCCTTGTTGTGAACAGCCGCGCGTTTCTCGGGGTCGAGCGCCCAGCCGGTGTAAAACGTCCCATCGGCGCATTCGACGATATAGCAATAACAAACGCTCACTTTTTCTTTTTATCGCGCCCGAACAGGTTGCCAAGAAACATCTGGCTCATGCGATTCCCCAGCGACTCGGAATTCATCTTCGCTTGCTCCGCTCCATGCCAGTCGGCGCGCGTGCGCTCGTGGATCCACAGATCGCGCGCCTTGACCGCGCCTTCGAGATAGGATGAAACCCCCGCCTCATCCCCCGCTTCGATCTGGTCGCGCAACGTCTGCAACGACGCCAGGTACGCATCGAGCACGCGGACGGAATTCTCGCGGTTCGCCATGGCGGCATCGCGCAACGATCTCGCCTCATCGTGGTAGGCGGCCGCCCCGGTGACCGCGGCGTACGGGCGCGCGGCAACTTTGCGGGCTTCCGTCCAGCCGGGCTGGTTCACCGTGGCATTCAACAACGCCGCGCCGGCGAGTTGCGGCAGCACGTGCGTGAACGCGAGCAACCCATCCGCCTCGAGGGCGTCTGTAAACATAAAATGCGCGCCAAGCAGGGTGACGAAGTTGCTGGCTAGTTCAATCGCATCACTGGGGGTACCGGAGGGGGCGTTGATGAGGAACAACCCGTCTTTGAACAGGTCGGCGCGGGCAGAGTTCACGCCGAGGTCAATGCCGTGCAGGTAGGTCGCCCCCGCCGCGGGCGATAGCCCGATGTAGTATCGTCCCTGCGGAATCAACTCTCCTATCCACGAAGCAACCTTCCCTTTGGCGGGAGCCGTGTCGAGAAGTACTGTCCCTTCCTGGAGGTCCTGAGAGATATATCCGAGCGTATCGCGAATTTCACTGAGAGGCATGCATAAAATGACGACGTTGGCACTGCTGACCGAGGCAGGCAGGTTGATTTTGATCTCATCCACAGCGCCCGCTTTTTGCGAAAGGCGCGCGATCTCGTAATCCTTGTCGTGCCCGACCCGTTTGATGTGTTTTTGTCCGGCGAGAGCCAGCCCGATCGAACTCCCCACCTGACCCAGGCCGAGAATAGTGATTTGAACGCTCATAGAAGCCTCTCCAAGTAGAACGTCCCCAAGGTTGACCGGTAACGATTTGAAGTTTTCAACCGCAACCTCCGGGACGGTTACTGCGATTATACCTGCCCTTTAAAGTGCGAGAACCGCGGACGCCGACCGCGGTTCCCTACGAAAGGAGGAGAAGAGAAATCACCTTACAGGGTCAAATTTATCATAGCCGATTCAAACGTACTTGACGCGAAACCTACGATTACCCTACGATTTTCCGACGGTTTTTGGAGGTAGTCAGCCTGCTGGCGTGTCTCGAGGAGCAAGTTGCGTGGCTCCAAATTCGCGGTATACTAGAACAAATATTCCACTAAACAAAAGGGAGAAGAATGGCCAATTTTGCAATCGAGACTCAAGATTTGGGCCGCGTGTACAAAATTCGCGGCAACAAAAAGGAGCGCGCAATCCGCAAGGAACTGGTCGCGCTCGAGGTCGTGAACCTGACCGTGGAACGCGGCGAACTGTTTGGATTGCTCGGACCGAACGGCGCAGGCAAAACAACGTTGATCAAGATCCTCACCACGCTTCTCGCCCCGACTTCGGGCTGGGCGCGCGTGGCTGGGCAGAATGTGGACCGCGCCTCCCACCTCGTCCGCCCGCGCATCAACATGGTCTCCGGCGGGGAATCCTCCGGCTATGGGTTGCTCACGGTGCGCGAAAACCTGTGGATGTTCTCGCAGTTTTATGGCATGAATTCGAAAGTTGCCAATGAGAGAATCGTCGAACTGCTGAAGATGGTCGGGTTGGAGGATCGGATGCACACCAAATCATCCGACCTTTCGACGGGTCTGCGCCAGAAGATGAACATCGTGCGCGGTTTTCTCACCGACCCCGAAGTGCTGTTCCTCGACGAGCCGACGCTGGGACTGGATGTGGGCGCGTCGCGCGATGTGCGCAAGTTGATTCGCGGCTGGCTGGATGCGGACAAGAACCGCACGCTGTTGTTGACGACTCACTACATGGTGGAAGCCGAGGAGTTGTGCGACCGCGTGGCGATCATCAACAAAGGCAAAGTGCTCGCCTGCGATACGCCCGCCAACTTGAAACGCAACCTGCAACGCGATGCGATCTTCGAGATCGAGACCAGTCTGTTGAACGGGTTGAGTAATGCTGCGATGGCGAATCAGGCTGGGGTGAAGAAAGCCGCGTTCGCCGAAATGGATGGCGGCGCGAAACTGGAATTGATCCTCGAGGACGAGTCCGCGCTGGCGAACGTCATCAATGTGTTGACGCAGAGAAATATCAAAGTGATGCGCCTGACCAAGCGCGAGCCGACGCTCGAAGACGTGTTCATGGATCTGGTCGGCGCGCGCATGGAAGATGTGGAAAAAGGAGGCGCTGAATGAAAGCCAATGAGTCTCTGGTCTACTCCTCCACCGAAAAAGCGACGGGCTGGAGGTTGTTCATCAAGACGATCCTGGCGCGTTCGTATCCGCGCATCATCGGGCAGCAGCGCGAGAAGTCGTGGATCTTCTTCGAGATCTTCATGCCCATGCTCGCCGTTTCGGCGTATGTGTTCGTGTATCGCGCCATCGGCGCGCCCGAGGAATACGTGGGTTTTGTGGTCGTCGGCGGAGCGATGACCGCGTTCTGGATGAACGTGTTGTGGAGCATGTCGTCGCAACTGTATTGGGAAAAAGAACAGGGCAATCTCGCGCTCTATATCATGGCGCCCAACTCGATGATGGCGGTCCTGCTCGGCATGGCGTTGGGCGGATTGGTGGCGACGACGATACGCGCGGTAGCGATCATTTTCCTGGGAACGCTGATGTTCAATGTGCAATTTTCAGTGACGAGTTTCTCCCAGTTGTTCGCGGTGTTCTTCCTCGCCATGACCGCGTTGTATGGTATGGGCATGATGAGCGCGTCACTTTTCCTGTTGCTAAGCCGCGAGGCATGGCATATCTCAAATCTTGCGCAAGAACCGATCTACCTCGTTTCGGGATTTTACTTCCCGATCAAATCGTTCAATTTCTGGGTTGCCGCGGCGGCTTCGTTCATCCCGCTCACACTTGGGTTGGACGCGATGAGGCAGTTGATCTTCCCTTCGGGTGCGGCATTAGGATTTTTGAGCGTGGCTGTTGAAATTTCCGTTTTGATCGTGTTGTGTATCGTTTTCCTGATTGGCGCGAAGTTCCTGCTCGATTACATGGAAAGGCTCGCGATCCGCGAGGGAAGAATTACGGAAAACCGCAGATAATTACGCAATACGAAATCCGTAGCACGTATTGCGTAATTCGTAAGGAGTTATCTCTTATGAACCGTTCCGAAACCTCCCGTTCGTTCACGATGGCAACATGGCTCGGCTGGCAGGTCGAATCCAACTGGACCGACACGTTCCTGTTCGCCGTTTACGTCATCATCAAGCCGCTGGCGACCGCCGCGATCCTCGTTGTGATGTACAGCATCATCACCAACGGAGAT
>CAYPCK010000131.1:0-4536 GCA_964409185.1 uncultured Anaerolinea sp.
GAAGTGCTCGAAGTGGGGCAGGAAGTCAAGGTCAAGGTCATCAACATCGACCGGGAAAAGAAGCGCATCGGCTTGTCCGTCCGCGCCTTGCAGGACGACCCCTGGCGTTCGCGCATCGAAAAATACAGCGTCGGCCAATTGGTCGAGGGCAAGATCACCCGCCTGACCAAGTTCGGCGCCTTCGCCCGCCTCGACAACGATGTGGAAGGGTTGATCCACATCTCGGAGATCTCCGACCACCGCATCGAACACCCGAAAGAGGCGCTGCACGAGGGCGACGTGAAAACCCTGCGCGTCATCCGCATTGACGCCGACCAGCATCGCATCGGCTTGAGCCTGCGCAAAGTGGATTCTGGAGCCTTTGCCGACAAGGATTTCAAGATGCTTGCCGCGGAGTTCGGCGCTGAAGGAGATGAAGAACCTTCGGGAGATTCGCCTTTCGATCCGCCAGCCGAATCGTCCCAAGAAAAATAATTGGCAAGCGTCCCGCTCAAGCGGGACGCTTTTTTGAATTCATGAATCTCATCGTTGACTCTCACCAGGATCTCGCCTGGAACATGCTCACCTTCAAGCGCGATTACACGCGTCCCGTCGCAGAAACGCGCCGGCTCGAAGCCCAAACACTCATCCCCGAGCGCATGGGCGATTGCACCCTGGGCTGGGACGAATATCAGCGCGGCAGGGTGGCAATCGTGTTCTCGACCCTGTTCGCCACCCCCGCTCGCAAAAAAGAACGGTGGGACATTCTGTGGTACCCCGATTTCGATACGGCTCGCAAACTGTACCGCGACCAGGTAAACGTTTATCGCAGGTTGACCGATTCACATCCGGATAAATTCCGCATCATCGCCTCGACGGGCGATCTGGATTCCATCCTTCAACATTGGTCTCAGCCCGCGCGGGATGGCGAAGGTCACCCGGTAGGCTTGGTCATGCTTATGGAAGGCGCAGAGGGAATTCGCTCGGTAAACGAACTCCCTGAATGGTGGGACTTGGGATTGCGCATCATCGGCCTCGCGTGGATGGGAACGCGCTACTGCGGCGGCACCAGCGAACCCGGCGGGTTGACCGATGACGGGCGGGCGATGCTCTCCGCCATGGCAGACCATCGCTTCATGCTCGACCTCAGCCACATGGACGAAACCGCCGCGCTCGAATCGCTGGACGCTTATGAAGGTCCACTGCTGACAAGCCATGCCAACTGCGCGGCGCTGATGAAAGGATCCGATTCGAACCGCCACGTTTCCGATCGCGTCATCGCAGGCTTGATCGAACGCGGAGGCGTGCAGGGAATCATCCCGTTCAACTCCTTCCTCAAACCCGGCTGGAACCGCAAAACGGGAAGCCGCCGCGAGGATGTGAGCCTCGATACTTACATCGCGCACATTGACCATGTATGCCAGATCGCCGGCAATTCCCTCCATGCGGCCATCGGCTCCGATTTCGACGGGGGCTTCGGCTGGCAGTCCATTCCCATGGAACTGGATACCATTGCCGATTTGCAAATGGTGAAGGGAAAGTTGCGCGAACGCGGCTACACCGAAACAGACGCGGCGAACATACTGGGCGGCAATTGGTTGAGATTCCTACAGGAACACCTGCCCCAATGAACGGCGAACCCGGTTTTCGAATATCCAGCCTGCGTATCCGCGTCAGCCTGATTCTAGTCGGGCTGGGGTTGTTCATCTTTACCGTTGGCGCAAAACCCAACTGGTTCGGATGGGATCGCAGTCCCGTCGTCGGCTTTATCCAAATCTCCATCTTCCTGATTGGGCTGGCATTGATATGCAGCGGCGGATATATTGGGCTGGTGGCTCTATGGGGCAGGGAACAGCGCAGTATCGTGGCGGATTTTGGTTTACGGCTGGTGAGCACCGGGTACGTGATCGCCGTCTTCACCGGCATGGCGGATATTTTCGGGCTGGGCACACAACCCCTGCCCAACATTCCCTATTTTGGTCCCTGGCAGGCGGCGGGTGTGTTGACCGGACAGATCCTTATCGCAGTCGGGTTCCTGATGACCATTCCCTACCGGACGCATGAAGAGAAAAATGAGTAACTTACCTTGCGCGCCTGCGTTTGCCCTGCGTTTTGACCTCGGACGGCTGACCGACGTGCTTATTCATGAGTGAGCCGTCGAATGAACCTTGAATCCGAGGCGCGACCTAGCAACTGCGTAACATCAGTCAGCAAATCACAAAAAACCTGCATAATTTTCGCTCTCGAGCAACAAACCTGGCAGTGAATGCGTAAGACCTGTCAAGGCACGCGTGTCAACCGTATATGAAACCCGCACCGCGTCTCGAATTGTTGTTCCTGGTTTTTCTTTCCGCCTGCGCGGCGGCAACGCCAACCGCACCCGCCGTCATCGAACAAATACCCCAGCCTCAGCCCAGCCCGATTATCCTTGACCCTAACGACTTGCCTCCGCGCAATGCGGAACTCGAATTCTCCACCGACTTCTCAAAGCACAGCATTCCCTATAACGAGATACTTTCCGGCGGACCGCCCAAGGATGGCATCCCGGCTCTCGACCAGCCTCAGTTTGTTTCAATCCAGGAGGCAGATTCGTGGTTGAGAGACCCGGAACCGGTGATCCTCGTCCAAGTCGGAGACGACGCGCGCGCGTACCCGATCCAGATTTTGATGTGGCACGAAATCGTTAACGACACGGTTGGGGGCGAGCCTTTGATCGTCACCTTTTGCCCGCTGTGCAATACCGCCATCGCCTTCAAACGGACAGTCAACGGGCAAATCCTCGACTTTGGCGCCACAGGACGATTGCGATACAGCAACCTCATCATGTACGACCGGCAAACTGAAACATGGTGGCAACAGGCAACTGGCGACGCTATTGTCGGCGAGTTGCTTGGCGCGCAATTGGAGTTTTACCCGGCTGTCATCATCGCATGGGAGGAATTTGTCAGCCAATTCCCCAATGGAAAAGTCCTCTCCCAAGAGACTGGCTTTAATCGCGAGTACGGACGCAATCCCTACTTCGGCTATGACGACATCAACAGTTCCCCGTTCCTATACGACGGACCGGCAACGCCCAACCAACTTCCTCCGATTGCGCGCGTGTTGACCGTTGAATTGAACAATGAAGCCGTCGCCTACCCGTATGAAACCCTGAGTGGAGTACACGTGGTAAACGATTCGGTCGGGGGCGAGGCAATCGTTGTCATCTGGCAGGCAGGGGTTGCCTCCCCACTCGACAGAAGCGACACTGCCACCGGGCGCGATGTAGGCACTGGCGCGGCATTCTCGCGCGAGGTGAATGGCTATATTCTGACATTTACCTTCGACAACGCCAACATCAAAGACGACCAAACGAACAGCACATGGGATATTTTCGGCAAAGCAACAGCCGGCAAACTAACCGGTTCCCAACTTTCTCCCGTAGTCGCAATCAATCATTTTTGGTTTTCATGGGCGGCGTTCAAACCTGAGACAGCAATTTACCAACCCTAGATTTCATCCCGCCCCTACAAGTTCACATCAATTGGGGTTGCGGTTCCGACTTTTCATCCTCCATCATCGAAGCGCCAGCCTTCTTCATATCCTCCGCCGAGATACGCGCCACCGACGCCACGTAATCCCCCTCTTGCGGCTTGATCAGATGCACGCCTTTGGTAGCGCGTCCTGCCGCTTTCACGGTCTTGTTCTTGATGCGGATGGTCTGTCCGTTGGCAGTCATGATTGTCAGATCGTCGTCTTTTTGCACCACGCGGGCAGATACGATCTTCCCGATCTCCTTCAATGCCTTCTGGTCAACCGTTGCGACGCCGAAGGTGGCGCGTCCCTTCGGCGAATATTCTTTCAATGGAGTTTGTTTGCCGAACCCGCCGCTGGTGACGACCAACAGCGACCCATCCTTTTCGACCACATCCATGCTGGTAACCGCGTCGCCCTTCTTGAGTTTGATCGCTGTCACACCTGCGGCTTGCCGCCCCATTGAGCGGATCTTGGTCTCGTTGTAGCGCAGAGCCTGCCCATGTTGGGTGACGAAGATCAGATCATCCTTCCCGCTGGTAACGCGCGCCCAGCCTAACTGGTCGCCATCTTCGAGGTTAAGCGCGATCAAGCCGGAAGGTCGGACCGAGGCGAATTCTTCCATGACGACTCGTTTGGTCTTGCCGCGCGCCGTCGCAAGGACGCAATATCCATGAGCGGAGAAATCCGAAACAGCGATGGCGGCAGTGATGCGTTCATCCGCGTTCAGCGCTAGTACGTTGACGAGCGGAATGCCCTTGGCGGTTCGATCCGCATCGGGGATTTGGTACACCTTCTCGCTGTACACCTTGCCGCGATCGGAGAAGAACAGCATGGTGTCAAGGCTGCGCGCGGGGATGAGCGCGACAACTTCGTCCTCCTCCTTGGTTTCGAATCCCTTCACGCCGCGCCCGCCGCGACTCTGCGAACGGAACGCGGACGCCGCCACGCGTTTGATGTAGCCGCGCTCGGTGAGGCTGATCAGCACCGCTTCGTCCTGCACAAGGTCTGCTTCGGTGAGTTCCTCTTTTGCCTCGGCGGCGA
>CAYPCK010000131.1:4546-6552 GCA_964409185.1 uncultured Anaerolinea sp.
GGCGATGCGCGTGCGGCGGTCGTCGCCGTATTTTTCGGCGAGGTCGCGCATGTCATCCTGTATGAGCGCAAGAATTTTCTTCGGGTGCGCGAGCAAATCTTCGAGGTGGGCGATCTGTTGCGCGACCTGTTTGTGTTCCTCTTCGATCTTCCAACGCTCGAGGGCGGCGAGGCGGCGCAATTGCATGTCGAGGATCGCCTGTGCTTGCAAGTCGCTCAACTTGAACCGCTTGATCAGGTTTTGTTTTGCCACATCGGCGTCCTGCGACTCGCGAATGGTTTTTATCACCGCATCGAGGTTGTTCAGCGCGATCAAATACCCGTCGAGGATGTGTTGCCGCGCGCGGGCTTTCGCCAGGTCAAAATTCGTGCGGCGCACAATGACCACCTGCCGATGTTCGATGAAAATTTGCAAAGACCGCTTCAACGGCAGGGTGCGCGGTTCGCCATCCACCAGCGCAAGCACCTGCGCCCCAAACGTGGTTTGCAGGGAGGTGAATTTATAAAGTTGATTCAAGACCTTCTTCGGCTGCGCCCCGCGTTTAAGTTCGATCACGATGCTCATGCCGCGCTGGTCCGATTCGTCGCGCATGTCGGAGATCTGGTCGATCTTTTCGTCGCGCACGAGTTCGGCGATGCGTTCGATCAACGTCGTCTTGTTCACCTGGTACGGAATCTCGGTGATGATGATCTCGTGCTTGCCGCCCTTCCCCTCTTCGATGTGTGCCAACCCACGGACGACGATGCGGCCCTTGCCTGTGCCGTAGGTGGATTCGATCCCCTCGCGCCCGACAATGATTCCGCCGGTTGGGAAGTCAGGTCCCTTCACAAACTTCATCAACTCTTCGACGGGGATGTCGTCCATCCTGTCGTGGTTGTCGATCAAATAATTGATGGCATCCGCAAGTTCACGCAGGTTGTGCGGAGGAATGTTCGTTGCCATGCCAACCGCGATCCCCGACGTCCCGTTGAGGAGCATGTTCGGCACGCGGGCGGGCAAAACAAGCGGCTCTTCGAGAGAATCGTCGAAGTTGGGACCGAAGTCCACGGTATCTTTATCCAAGTCGGCAAGCAATTCCTCCGCCAGTTTATGCAGGCGGGCTTCGGTGTAGCGCATCGCCGCGGGAGCGTCGCCGTCAATCGAGCCGAAATTCCCCTGCCCATCTACAAGCAGGTAACGCATGGAGAAATTCTGCGCCATGCGAGCCATGGTTTCGTAGACCGCCGAGTCACCGTGCGGGTGGAACTTTCCCAACACCTCACCGACGATACGGGCGGACTTCTTGTAGGCTGAGTTCGAGCGGATTCCCAACTCTTGCATGGCGTACAAAATACGCCGGTGGACGGGTTTCAGCCCGTCGCGAGCGTCCGGGAGGGCGCGCGCCACGATGACGCTCATGGCGTAATCAAGATATGCGGAGCGCATCTGCGCGTCAATGTCAACTTGTTCGATGTTTCCAGCCGGGGTGGTTTCTTCTGCCATGGGTCTCTCGATATTTGGGGTTTCGGCATAAAAAAGACACGGGGGACAAATTGCTGTGACTCCGCGTCTTAATTAATGAAAGGTCTCTGCCTGATTTTGACTAATTATACCACTCCCCTGCCTCAAAAATTTTATCGCCAAGAGCGCGAAGAACGCAAAGATTATAAAGGCTTTCTTAGCGATCTTAACGGGCATTGCGGTTCAAAATTGGATGGGGAAACAAAAAAACCGCCTCTCAGCGGATTTTGAATTGATTCTATGCCGAAGGAGGGATTTGAACCCTCAAGAGATTGCTCTCACCACGCCCTGAACGTGGCGCGTCTGCCAATTCCGCCACTTCGGCTTGCACTCTCTTTTTTTCGTGCGGGGTGAATTTTATCTCAAAGACGGTTTTTGTCAACGTGAGGAGGCTCACTATTGGAAAAATCAATTTTCCAGAACGGTCAATAATGACCGCATCCCCTGGATCGAAAGTATCACCCACATTGTCCCAAAAACAAAACAGGATGCCCGGTCTTGAATCC
>CAYPCK010000132.1:0-6527 GCA_964409185.1 uncultured Anaerolinea sp.
AGCAAATTCTTCCACGATAAAGTGTCATGGAACTCCAGGCAGTGATGATGCGGTTATAACGATTTTAGAATAAATGTGCTAAAATAATATTATTAGAAGGAGTGCAAATGTCTACCAATTCGTCCATCGAATGGACAGAATCCACCTGGAATCCTTTAACGGGTTGTACCAAAATCAGCCCCGGCTGTAAGCATTGCTATGCCGAACGCATGGCAAAACGCTTACAGGCGATGGGTCAACCCAATTACCGCGACGGCTTCAAACTCACCCTGCACGAAAACGCCCTCGAAAAACCACTCGAATGGAAAAAACCGCAGGTCATCTTTGTCAATTCAATGAGCGACCTGTTCCACAAAGATGTCCCTGTTGAATTTGTGCTTGAAGTCTTCGACGTCATGCGCCGCGCTCACTGGCACACTTTCCAAGTCCTCACCAAACGTGCCGAACGGCTGGAAGAACTCAGTCCCAAAATTGATTGGCCCGACAATGTATGGATGGGCGTCAGCGTAGAAAATCAAGATTACATCTTCCGCATTGACCATCTGCGCAAGACAGGTGCAAAAACAAAATTCTTATCACTAGAGCCATTGTTGGGCCCACTGCATAAACTGAATTTCAAAGGAATCAACTGGGCAATTGTAGGTGGTGAATCAGGTCCCGGCGCACGTCCGCTCGACCCGGCGTGGGTTGTGGATATTCGGAATCAGTGTGTGAAGGCGAAGGTCCCAATTTTCTTTAAGCAATGGGGCGGTGTGCAAAAGAAGAGAGCAGGAAGATTACTGGAAGGCAGAACGTGGGATGAAATGCCTGTGGGAATGAATTTGGTGAGAGCGTAAATATAAAGCCGGTCCGCCTGACACTACACCATAAGAGTATCGCATGTAGTGAGTTTAATAACAAAAGCCGCCGAACCCAGCGGCTTTTAGATTCTTCGGAAGATGCTTTTGTGTTTTACGCGACCGATACCGATTCCTTGGATGGAAGTTTTACCGGCACATTTTCTTCCACGTACTCGCACCACGACTCGTATTGCGGTAATTTTCCACGGATGGCGTCGTGATAAATATCCTGGATCTTGCGCGTGACGGGACCCGTCTTCCCGTCGCCGATCGTGCGGAAATCAATTTCGCTCAAGCCGATGCATTCTGCGGCGGTGCCGCACACGAAGACTTCATCGGCGGTATAAAGCTGGTCGCGCGAGACGGGTTGTTCGATGATGGGATAGCCGAGGTCCTTCGCGATCGTATGGACGGAATGGCGCGTGATGCCTTCGAGCACCGGCGCTGTGGCGGGGGTCACGATCTTGCCGCGCCTGACCAGGAATAGATTCTCTCCCGTGCATTCAGCCACATAGCCCTGCGGGTCGAGCATGATGGCTTCCTCGAAGCCGAGCCGCACCGATTCCGTTTTTGCGAGGAACGAGTTGGCATAATTTCCGGAGATCTTCGCCTTGGTCATCATCACGTTCGGATGATGACGCGTGAACGATGAAATGTTCGCGCGAATGCCTTTTGCTAGCGCGTCCTCGCCGAGGTAATTCTTCCATTCCCACACCGCGATTGCCAGCGAAGGTTTGCCGCCGTCCACGTTAAGATTCCAGCCGCCGCCGTCGAGATAGATCACTGGGCGGATGTAGCAATCGTTGAAGCCGTTTGCCTTCACCGTCTGTTTGATCGCCTGACTCACCTGCTCCGCCGTCCACGGCAACTCGCGGAAGCCAAAAACCCGCGCTGATTCAAGCAGGCGTTCGGCGTGCTCGGTCAGGCGAAAGACCGCCGCGCCTTTGGCGGTGTCGTATGAGCGAATGCCTTCGAAGACCGCTGCGCCGTAATGCAAGGCGGGGGTCAAAAAATGCAGCGTCGCTTTTTCGAACGGCACCAGTTCGCCGTTCATCCAGATGAATTTCGATTCCATTGCCATTGTGGTTTCTCCTAAAGCCTTTCAATAATTTCATCCGCCATCTGACGGGTCGTTAATTTACCGCCAAGGTCTGCAGTACGCGCGCCTGCGGTAATTGTTTCATCTACAGCGTTTTCAATAGCCGCGGCTTCTTCTTCCAACTTGAATGAGTGACGCAGCATCATTGCCGAAGAGAGGATCGTACCAATTGGATTTGCGATTCCCTTGCCCGCAATATCCGGAGCGGATCCGTGGATCGGCTCATACAAGCCGACGCTTGATTCGCCCAAACTGGCAGAGGGCGACATCCCCATCGATCCTGCCAACACGGACGCTTCATCCGTGAGAATGTCGCCGAACATGTTCTCGGTGACGATCACGTCCATCGAAGCGGGGGCGGCGATCAGTTTCATCGAGGCGGTGTCCACGAGGATGTGCTCCAGTTCAACGTCGGGGTTCTCCCTTCCGATCCTTGCCGCAACCTGTCTCCATAGCCGCGATGATTCCAATACGTTGGCTTTATCCACAGAGGTCACCTTCCTTCTGCGGTTCTTTGCAAGGCTGAACGCAAGCCGCACGATGCGTTCGATCTCATAGTCGTAATACTCGAGCGTATCGACCGCGTATTCTTTGCCGTCCCGCGTCCCGCGCATCTTGGGCTGACCGAAGTACAAGCCGCCCGTCAACTCGCGCATGACGAGGATGTCCACGCCTTTGAGTTTCTCAGGCTTAAGCGGCGACGAGTCGATCAATTCCGGATGCACTTTGACAGGGCGCAGATTCGCAAACACGCCGAGTCCCTTTCGCAGGGCGAGCAAGCCGCGTTCGGGCCTGTCCTTTGCGTTGGGGTCGTCCCATTTCGGTCCGCCGACTGCGCCAAGCAAAACCGCATCCGCAGACTTGCAATCGGTGAGCGTTTCGTCGGTGAGAGATGAGCCGTATTTGTCAATCGAGCAGCCGCCCATCAAACGCTCCTGAAAGTTGAAAGTGTGATTGTATTTACCGGCTATCGTTTCCAATACGCGCACAGCTTCAGCGACCACTTCTGGTCCGATGCCGTCGCCGGGGAGGAGGGTGATTTTGAAGTTCAAGCGAGTCTCCTGGTCTTTACGCATCACGAATTACGCATTTCGTCATACGTGATGCGTAATTCGTAATTGATTAATGAGCGATCATGAGTCCGTATTCCACCGAGTCGGCTAAAGCCCGCCAACTCGCCTCGATGATGTTCGTCCCCGCGCCAACGGTGCTCCAGCGGGAGGTGGTGTTGCGCGTGTCAATGAGGACGCGGGTGATGGCTTCGGTTCCGTGATCCGAATCCAGGATGCGGACTTTGTAATCAGACAGGGTGAAATTGTTGATCTGCGGATAATAACCAGACAATGCTTTTCGCAAGGCAATATCAAGCGCATTAACGGGACCATTTCCTTCGGCGGCTGTGTGCAACACCTCACCTTGCACGCGGACTTTGACCATCGCTTCGGCGAAGATGCCGCGTCCCTGACGATGCTCGACGTTGACGAAAAAATCAATGAGTTCGAACGGCGGTTTGTAGCCGTATTCCTGCCGTTTGAGCATGATGGCAACCGAGGCTTCGGCGGCTTCAAAAGAAAAGCCGCGTGACTCAAGTTCTTTGATTTCGTTGAGGACAGGCACCACTTCGGTGCCTTCCACTTCCACGCCATGTTCTTCAGCTTTGCTCAACAAATTTCCACGACCAGACAGGTCTGAAACAACGACTCGCATTTTGTTGCCAACCTGCTCCGGTTCCACATGTTGATACGATTGCGCCGAACGACGCATGGCTGCAACATGAACCCCGCCTTTGTGAGCGAACGCGGACTTGCCCACGAACGGCAAATGTTCATCCGGTGTGATGTTCGCCACTTCCGCTACGAAATGAGACAGGTCATACAAGTGCTGAATGTTTCCTTTGGGCAAACATTCATAACCCATCTTCAACTCCAGGTCTGCCATGATGGAACACAGATTGGCATTGCCGCAGCGCTCCCCTACTCCGTTGATGGTTCCTTGCACCTGAATGGCGCCTTCACGGACTGCTACCAACGAATTGACCACCGCCGACTCAGAGTCGTTATGGGTATGGATCCCAAACGGATGATTGAGTGCAGGCTTCAACTCACGGGTGATGCATTCCACTTCCCACGGCATCGTCCCGCCGTTGGTGTCGCACAGCACAACCGTCTCTGCGCCGCCGCGAATGGCAGCTTTCAACGTTTCGAGCGCATAGGATGAATCCGCTTTGTAGCCGTCGAAGAAGTGTTCGGCGTCGTAGATGACGCGCTTGCCGTTGGCTTTGAGATACGCCACCGATTGTTCGATGATGCGCAGGTTATCTTCAAATGTGGTTTGCAATACTTCGGTGACGTGTAGAGTCCACGTTTTGCCGAAGATGGTGCAGACAGGCGTGTGCGAGTCGATCAGCGCCTTGATGTTGGCATCGTCTTCGGGTCCGCCTTTGACGCGACAGGTGGAGCCGAACGCCGCGATCAGCGCATGCTTCCACTGCATGTCGCGCGCGCGCTCGAAGAATTCCACATCTTTGGGGTTCGAGCCGGGCCAGCCGCCTTCGATGAACGCGACGCCGAGTTCGTCCAGTTTTTGCGCGATGCGGATCTTGTCGTTGCTCGAAAGCGTGAAGCCTTCGGACTGAGTCCCGTCGCGCAGGGTGGTGTCGTAGATTTGAATTTTTGGCAGGGTCATAGCATATCCATTGACCGCAGACGGCAGACCATGGAGAGTGGTCATCGGTCGGCGGTCACGAACGCGTCGCTTCGTAGTTTGATATATCGCTCTCAAATCCCATGATATAGCCAAGTTCATCCACACCGTTGAGCAGGCAAGTTTTGTTGAACGGGTCAATCGGGAAGGTGAACGAGCCTCCGGGGTAGGAAACAGTTTGGGCGGCGAGATCAACCGTAAGGTCGGCGCGAGGCGCTTCTTCCGCTAAATCGAAGAGCAGTTTGTGAGTCGCTTCGTCCACGGTGATGGGGATGAGTCCGTTCTTCAGCGAGTTACTGCGGAAGATGTCCGCAAAGGATGTGCTGATGACGGCGCGGATGCCCCACGCGGCGAGCGCCCAGGGAGCGTGTTCGCGGCTCGAGCCGCAACCGAAGTTATCGCCTGCCAAGAGGATCTGCGCGCCTTGCGATTCGGGTTTGTTCAAAACAAAATCCATTTTGGGCGATTTGTCGTCGTTGTAGCGCCAGTTGTAGAAGAGCGCGTCGGCGAGGCCGTTCTTGTCGGTGACCTTGAGAAATTGCGCGGGGATGATCTGGTCGGTGTCGATGTCGTTGACGGGGACGACGATCATGCGGGAGGTGAGGGTGGTGAAGTGTGCCATGAGAGATTTACGATTTACGATTTTGGATTAACGATTTTGTTTTGCCCGCTGGTCGAGTAGCGCTGAGCGTTCGTTGCGAAGGGCGTATCGAAACCAGCAATTACAGGTAAATTCGAAATTACAAGATGTGGTCTCGATACGTGGCGCTTGCAGCGCCACTACTCGACCACCAAATGAAACCTATATCATCGTCCTTGGGTCAGTGACAACGCCATGAACTGCGGTTGCGGCGGCGGTGATGGGACTGGCTAAAAACGTGCGCCCGCCTTTGCCCTGACGACCTTCAAAATTTCGGTTGCTGGTGGAGACGGCGTATTGCTCGGGGTTGAGTTGATCGCCGTTCATCGCAATGCACATCGAGCATCCCGCTTCGCGCCATTCGCCGCCCGCTTCTTTGAAGACTTTATCGAGACCCTCCTGCTCGGCTTGTTTCTTCACGTCCTGTGAACCGGGGACGACCATGAGGCGCAGACCGTCGGCGACTTTTTTGCCTTTGAGGAATGCCGCGGCAAGACGGAGGTCGGAGATGCGGGAGTTGGTACAGGAGCCGATGAAGACCACATCCACTTTTTGACCGAGCAATGATTGACCCGGTTGAAGACCCATGTAGTGCATGGCTTTTTCGAACGCGGCTTTTTGAGATATGTCACTGAATGATTCAGCAGTTGGAACTCTGTCTGTAATCCTCATGCCCATGCCGGGATTCGTGCCGTAGGTGATCATCGGTTCAATGGCGGAGGCATCGAGCGTGATGGACTTGTCGTACGCCGCGCCTTCGTCGCTGGGTAAAGCGCGCCACGTGGAAACGGCGTTCTCCCATTCTTCGCCTTTGGGCGCGAACTCGCGTCCGTGTAGATATTCAAAGGTCGTGTCGTCGGGGGCGATCATGCCCGCGCGCGCGCCGCCTTCGATGGACATGTTGCAGACGGTCATGCGCTGTTCCATGTTGAGACTGCGAATCGCCGAGCCCGTGTATTCAAAGACGTGACCCGTCCCCCCGCCGACGCCGATTTTGGCGATGAGCGCGAGGATGATGTCTTTGGCTGAAACGCCCGGAACGAGTTTTCCGTCCACACGGACTTCGTACGTCTTCGGTTTTTTTTGGAGCAAACATTGCGTCGCGAGGACGTGTTCCACTTCGCTGGTACCGATGCCGAACGCCAGGGCGCCGAACGCGCCGTGCGTGGCGGTGTGGCTGTCGCCGCAGACGATGGTCATGCCGGGCTGGGTCCAGCCCTGCTCCGGCCCGATGATGTGGACGATG
>CAYPCK010000133.1:0-6445 GCA_964409185.1 uncultured Anaerolinea sp.
GGGGACCGGTTCGCGCGCATCTCGCTCGAACTGGGCGGGAAGAACGCGCTCGTCGTGTGCGACGATGCCGACTTGGAGAACGCGGCCAAATGGGTGTTGCTTTCTGCTTTTAGCAATGCCGGGCAAAGGTGCGCCTCCACCAGCCGCGTGATCATCTTCGATTCGGTGTATGAAAAATTCCGCGAGATGCTGGTCGAAAAGACAAATAAATTGCGCGTGGGACCTGCGGATGAGGATGATTTCGGTCCCGTCATCAACGAAGGACAATTGAACGCGATGCTGGGCGCGATTCGGCGCGCAAAACAAAATGGCGCGAACATTCTCACCGGCGGTGAACGGCTGAATGACGTTTCGCATCGCGCCGGCTTCTATATGGCTCCGACCTTGATTGATGGTGTTGCGCCGCGCGATGAAATTTCAGAATGCGAATTGTTCGGTCCCGTTGCGATTTTGTATCGCGTCAGGGATTTCGACGAAGCGCTTGCTCTTGCCAACGATTCGCCCTACGGACTGACCGCTTCCATCCATACCAAATCCATCCATCGCGCCATGCGTTTTTGCGAGAGAGTGCAGACCGGCGTGGTGGTCGTCAACGCCGGCACGCACGGTTCCGAGCCGCACATGCCGTTCGGCGGGAGAAAACAATCCGGCAACGGCTCGCGTGAGCCGGGGACCGAGGCGCTGAACATCTATTCCGAATTGAAAGACTTGTACATCCACATTGACCCGCATCAACTATAAAACTCATGAAAGGAAATCAATGATGAATAATGAAATTGTGATTGTGATTTTATCTGACCTCATTCGGAAGAGAGCATGGCTCTATGAAGCGGGTATTCCTCAACGGATTCATGCGCGGCTTTCTCAAACATATATGGTCGTGTGGCATCAGCAGGAACCATCAGCTCAGTATCCTCATGTAGAACATAGGCAATTTGTTCCTATTGGTTTCAAGCAGGAAGTTCTCGAATTGGCATATGCTCCTCTCAGAAAAATAAGGGAGTTCTTCAAATCGGGGTGGAAGGGTAGAGTAATTCAACCGGGCGAAAAAGTTGTCTCGTATGAGCATTCGATCCAGCGCCTGTTGTCGATTGCAAAAGAGTCTGGTGCGAAGTATCTTGCGCTGGTTCGCGATGATAATGTCGCTATTTTCCCTGAGGCGATCGACTTGGGCTTGCGCCTGGCGCGCAAAGAACAAGCCGATTTGATTCATTGTTCGCAAGTCGAAGGGTTGATCCCGTTGATGGTTTCCGCGGACTTCCTCACCCGTTGGCTGGAGCGGGATAAAAATCCGAATCCGATGATGCTGAACAATCCGGAGGCATTCAAGCCTGCGTCCAAAGTGGTCGATGTCAGGTTTTTTGAGGATAGGAAATTGGATGGCAAATTCCGGTGCTCGCCTCTCGATTTTCGTGAAAAACGACTTCTGAAATACTGGGAGGATCGGGGCGCGCAATTGCGCGATGTATTAAGCCGCACCCCTGAGGTTCGCGGTGTGGGGCGCAGGAGCCTCCACAAGATCCTTCGTCAGTACCGGGCGGATCTCGCGGCGGGTCTCGAGATGTATCAAATTGTCGGCACGCTTCACGATGTGGATGAATTACGCAAGCGTATGATGACGAGCGGCAAGCCCCTGACGGATTATTTTGTTGCAGCTACGCATTATGGCTTGTTCTTGCAGAAATATGCGGGTCTCAAACCGAATTCTCGCCTTGTAGATATTGGATGTAGTTGGGGGTACCTCGGTTTTGCATTGGCAAATTTCCTTAACGGCGACGGGGCTTATCTGGGTGTCGAGGTTCAGGGTGAAGCTACGAAGTGGTCGAAAGAGCGGCTCGGATGGCTTGGCGAGAATTTTCAGTTTGTCCATCTTGATATTTATAACGATTACTACAATCCGAAGGGCGGCATTGAAAGAGGACAGGTCCGACTGCCGATTCCTGACGGTTGGGCAAATGTCATGATCGCGGGTTCTGTTTTTACTCATATGCTTGAAGATGGAGTTCAAGGATACCTACATGAAATCCGTCGTGTATTGGCTCGAGGAGGAGTAGCTGCATTTTCATATGACGACAGCACTTTTTGGAGTCCGGCTGATGAAGATTATGTAATCGACGATATAAATGTGCCTGACAAAACAACATTTTACAGCCGGAGCAAAATCGACCAAATGGTTGCCAAAGCAGGATTGAAGCCTGCCCGTGAGCCGGTTAATATGAGGCAGTTCGATCGAACGGATTACCAAACCTGGTATTTTGCGACGAGGAAATGAAATTTTGATAATGAGTACGAGGAGCATCATCGCTTTAATCCCCGCCCGCTCCGGTTCGAAACGTGTGGCGGACAAAAACATTCGTCCGCTGGCTGGGCATCCGGTCATGGCGTACACGATTGCCGCGGCGAAGCGAAGCGGTGTCTTTTCCGCCATCGTGGTGTCCACAGATTCCGAAGAGTATGCCGAAGTCGCGCGCAAATACGGCGCGGAAGTTCCCTTCCTGCGCCCCGTTGAAATCTCCGGCGATGTATCACCGGATATCGAATGGGTCGAGTTCACGCTCAAACGACTCAAAGAAATGGGACGCGAATACGACTGTTTCAGCATCCTGCGCCCGACGAGTCCGTTCCGATTGCCGGAAACGATCCAGCGCGCGTGGAAGGAGTTCCTCGCCGAAGAAGGCGTGGACTCTCTCCGCGCGGTCGAGAAATGCCGCGAACACCCCGGCAAGATGTGGGTGATTCGCGGCAAACGGATGACGCCGTTGTTGCCGATCAGCCCCGCGGAACTGCCATGGCACAGCACGCCCTATCAGGCACTGCCGGAAGTGTATTCGCAAAACGCCAGCCTTGAGATCGCGTATTCGCGTGTTGTCTTTGAAGGACGCACGATCGCAGGCGATGTAGTGATGCCCTTCCTGACGCAAGGCTATGAGGGATTCGATGTCAACCGTCCCTACGATTGGGGACTGGCGGAGGAACTTGTGAGAACTGGGCAGGCAAGGTTGACAGAGATTTAATCCGTCGTTTTGGAATCGGTTGGTCGAGTAGTCCCGCGATGCTTGTCGCGGGACGTATCGAGACCAACGACTCTCGAAACGATACAAGGAAACTATGGTTGCCATCAAACTCATCCCATTTGAAGAGTTCCAGCGCGTGCGAAACGCGAAAATTGATAAATACCAGAAACTTGCTCTCATCGCGGACATGAACCGCGCCAACACGCTCGCCGAGGTCAAGCGCGCGGGGTCGGGTCATCTCGGCTCGTCGTTCAGCGCGATGGACATTGTCACGTGGTTGTACTACGAAGAAATGAACGTTCTCAACATTGGTTTCGACAGCCCCGACCGCGACATTTACTTTTCGTCGAAGGGGCACGATGTACCGGGTTTGTACGCGACGATGTATTCCCTCGGCGTGTTGCCCGAAGAGAAATTGCTCAAACTCCGCCGTTATGGCGGTCTCGATGGTCACCCCGATCTCAACATTCCCGGCATCGAAGCCAACTCCGGCTCGCTGGGCATGGGCATCTCGAAGGGGCGCGGAATGGCGTGGGCGAAGAAACACTTCGCGCATGGCGGGCAGGTCTACGTCCTGACCGGAGACGGGGAGTGGCAGGAGGGTCAAAATTACGAAGCGCTCCAATCTACTGTCCAGCAAAAAATTGACAACCTCACTGTCATCGTGGATGACAACAAAGTGCAGTCCGATATGCTCGTCGAAACGATCGTGAGTCTCGGCGATATTGAATCGAAATATCGCGCCTTCGGCTGGCACGTGCAACGCATTGATGGGCACGACTTTCGCCAGATCGAACACGCGCTGGCGGAGGCGAAACAAGTGAAAGGCAAGCCGCGCATCATCATCGCCGATACGATCAAGGGACGCGGCATCTCGTTCATGGAACACCCCGCCGCGCTCGAACTGGGCAAGGGACTCTACCCGTGGCACTCCGGCGCGCCGGATGACGACTCGTTCGAACGCGGCTACAACGAACTCACCGGACGGGTCAACGCGTCTCTCGCGGACCTTGGGCTTGACTCGCTTAACCTGAAAGACATCGCCCCCGAAGAAAAACGCCCGCCCGCGGAGATGCTCGCCGGCGAACCGTTGAGCCAAGCCGCGCAGGAAAAACTTACCGCCAAAGTGACGGACGAATTCGTGGCGCGCGCGTACGGGCAGGCCCTCGTGGAGATTGCCGCGCGCAGGAAAGATTTCGTCGTCCTCGATGCCGATCTTTCCTCCGATTGCAAAACCCGAGACTTTGAATATGCCTACCCTGAACGCTTCATTGAAAATGGAATTGCCGAGCAGGACATGGTTTCGATGGCAGGAGGCTTGGCGCAAAAAGGCTTGTTGCCCATCGTCAATTCTTTTGCGAGTTTCCTCGCATCGCGCGCCAACGAGCAGATCTACAACAACGCGAGCGAAAAGACGAAGATCATCTATGGACTGCATTACGCGGGTTTGATTCCCGCCGGTCCCGGCAAGTCGCACCAGTCCCTGCGCGATATTTCGTTGTTCGCCGCGCTTCCAAATTGCATCATCCTCCAGCCCTGCAACGCGGACGAAACGCGCATGGTCGTGGATTACGCCGTTGACGAAGCCGAAGAGAACGTGGCGTTGCGTTTTATCATCGGTCCCTCGCCGCGCAAGATTCAACTCCCCCAAAACTACAAATTAACTCCTGGCAAGGGCGTCTCCCTCGCCGAGGGTCAGGATGCGATCCTCTTCGCCTACGGACCCGTGATGTTGCACGAAGCACTGCTCGCCAGCGAACTGCTCGCCGAGCGCGGCGTCGGCTTGAAAGTGATCAATCTTCCATGGCTCAACCGCGCGGACGCGAAATGGCTGGAAGAAACGATCGAGCCGTACGAACTCGCGTTTGTCCTTGAGGATCATCATCCCGCCGGCGCGTTGTACGAGCATATGCTTGGTTTGCTGGCATCCAGCCGCAACCAGCCACTGGCAAAGCGCCGCGTCATTCAGTTTGCCGTCGAAGGCTGGCCCGCCTGCGGCACTCCGCAAGAGGCGTTGAAGCATCATCGTCTCGATGGCGCTTCGTTAGCCGAACGAATTTTGGAAGCGAGTGACTGATTTCGTGCATGAAGTGGATGTGGTTTACCTGTATGAGCACGCGGCGCGCGAACTGGATGTGGCGTGCGCGGTGTCTGCCCGCCTGAGGAACGCCGGTGTGGAAGTCGAGATCGTCCACTGGCATACCGGCTTCCCCGCCGCGGTGACGCGCGTTCGTCCGCGCCTCGTCATCCTGCCGTTCTGTTACACCGAAGATAGTTACGAAGCGTTGCTCGCGTATTGGCGCGAGTCCATCTTCTTCAATCTTTCGTGGGAGCAGTGGTTCTACCCCGGCAACCAGAAAGCCAAAACCCCGCGCGGGGAATTTTCGGTCAATCACGTCATCCATCACGCGTGGAGCGAAACCTACCGGGATTTTCTTTCGAGGAATGGGCTGGCGGAGAAAAATATTTTCCTCAACGGGCAACCGGCCTATGCGTTGTACGACGAGCCCTATCGCGGTTACTTCCCCTCCCGCGCCGAATTGGCTCCGCTTCATCACCTTGACTCCTCGCGGCGATGGGTCTTCTTCCCTGAAAACTATAACTGGGCATTTTATTCCGAGGCGACGATCCAACAATTCGTCCGCGGCGGGCAATCGCTGGAAGAGATTCGCGAAATGATCGAATATTGCAAGCGCTCGCTCGCCGATGTGCTTCATTGGTTTGCTCGCATCGCGCAAAAAGAAAATGTGGAGATCATCCTCCGCCCGCGTCCATCAACCACGTTTGAAAATTTTCAAGAAGCCGTGAATAAAATTCTGCCGGAGATCCCCGCGCATTTGCGCATCATTCAGCAAGGGAGCGTCCGTGAATGGATTCTTGCCAGCGATATCATCCTCTCCTCGCACAGCACCAGCCTGATCGAAGGCGCGGTGGCGGGCAAGCCGGTGTTCATGGTCGAACCCCATCCGCTTCCCGCCTCCCTGAAAGTGGCATGGCAGAAGTTACTTACTCATATCAAAACCTGCGATGAATTGTTTCAAATATGTTCCGGCGGAATGCAAACGGACGATTCGCGCTTGAAAGACTGGGCGCGCGGGACGATGATGGGAGGCGGCGACTCGATTCGCAATCTTGCCGATTTCATCACTACGTTGCTCTACGGCGAAACAGATGCGCCGCCTCCTCCGCCCCGTGCGGTTGCCACGCCTTCCCTGCAATGGATTCCACCCGCGGCGGCATGGTCGCTCTACCGCCGCGTGAAGCAAAGCCTGCGCTTCCGCGCAACGGACGGTATCGAACCCGAATTTGTGAAGGATGTGGTCTCGCGCGAGGAAATTGAGGCACGTATCCGGCGATGGACGAATGGTTTCGCCGTTTCGGGATGACACCATGCCGCGCGCTCTGATCACGGGAATCTCTGGCTTCGTCGG
>CAYPCK010000134.1:0-4372 GCA_964409185.1 uncultured Anaerolinea sp.
TCAGTAACTGCCGCTTGCCACAGAAAGAAACTTTTCGTGCTTTCTCTCACCCTCCCCATCCCCGACCCCAAAAACCCGCCTGCGGTCAAGTTCCCGCCGCGCTGCGTGCATTGCGGGCAACCGCCCGCCGAATTTCTGCCGCTCAAACTCTCGATGGGAGTCGAGAAACGCCGGCAACGAGTCCGATGACGAAACGATGATGCGCGAGAAATTCGGCAAAGACCTCACCCCGCATCGGGTCAAATACAGGACATTGAAGAGAGAAAACAACGTCCCGAAGGCTCGTAAACCTTCGGGACGTTCTATCTCATGAAGATATTGCCGCTGGTATTCTCTGGTAGAGAAATTCCCGCATGTCGCTGGCGGCGCTGGCATGTTCAATCGTAATGCTGACCACGTTGCCGTCCTTGTCCAAATCCAGGTAGATGTTTTCGTTCAGTTCGCGCGTTTCGACAGGCGGGCTGCTGGATGTTGTTTTACATCGGAATAAACCTATTTGCAAGCCAACACGGGAACAGCGAGAATCGAACCATTTGGATAGGAAGATTCATTCCCCGCCGCATCGCGCGCGAAGACTTGATACTCCAGCGAGCCGTCGCCGCCTCGCAGGTCTTTCAGCGCGTCGGACTGAACATCAATTTGCGTCCCGAATTGATTCGTCCCTCCTTCGCGGGTCATGTTGGCGGTCTGCCACTCGCCAACCACGCCGCCGCCAGTCACGCCGTTGTAGCGATAGCGGACATACGCCGTCGCCACATCCACATCATCTGAGATAAGCGCCTGCACGGCGAGGGCGGTCGCCCCGCAGGAGGCTTTGCCGTAATACACCGTTTCGTAGTTGACGCGCGCCATCTCAATCACGGGGGCTTGCGTGTCGGCAGCGGGAGATGAATCCCCGCCCGAAGAATCGGCAGGCTGGCTTTCGCTTTCGCCTGATGAGGCGGGTGCGGCGGGATCAATCGGCTGATTACTTCCCGCCTGCCGGCCGCAGGCAATTTGCGCGGCAAGCAAAAAGAGAACGGCTAACGCGATAAGGGTTTTGTTCATGCAAAGGTCTCCTTGAAATAAATTTGGTTACGAACACTTACAAAACCAGACAGGTCCATGCCGCCGCAATCATCTCCCGTAAATTTCAGATTATCCAGCGGGATCAAAATCCGCATCATTCTCGACGGGAGGCCGGATTGCTGTTTCTGCGGGCGGAGTCGCCGTTGACGGCGACTCCGCGACAGGCGCGGCGGCGAGATTGCGCGCCCACAACAGGAAAACGGGAGAGAATGCGGCGATTTTTCCAAACCTGACATTTTCCTGATAAAGCGGATATTTTTATTGTATAGAAAAATATTTGGCGCGGTTAATGCGCGTGTAAATTATTTGTAAATTTTACGGCGAAACTTTACGACAGATTCTCCAAAAAAGATTTCACAGCCAACTGCATGATCTCCCTGCGTGAAAGGCTGATCCGTCTTCCATCGGGCTTATCAGCAATGATTGGCATTGAACACAAGCGGTTCAACTGAGCGTCACGAGGTGATTGACAACCGCTATCTGCTCGTCGGCGCGCGCTTGCCTGAAGTATTGATGGGTGTCATCGAGCGCCTGATGACCGAAAAATTCGGCAAAGATATCATCCCGCATCGGGTTAAGTATCGAATGTTGAAGCGATAAAAAAAACGTCTCGAAGGCTTGCCCTGAACGAAGTGAAGGGACTCAGCCTTCGGGATGTTCTATCTCATGCGGACACTGCCGCTGGTATTCTCTGGTAGAGAAATTCCCGCAAGTCGCTGACAGACTCAATCGTACATCAAGACGCCAAACCCGGCTTTGGTCAACTGTTTCGCGTGCCAGGTCATACCGGTGCGATTGCCGCCATAGCCATGCAGCAGGATGACCGTCCCGCCGTTTTGCGAAGGTGTGAACCAACCTGCCAGAGTGACGCCGTCTTCGCTTGTGAACGTGACTTCCTCCACTTCGAAGCCGAGGTCTGCGGGGATGTTCACTTCGCTGGGGGCTGGAGCCGTTTCGGTGATGACAGAGTAAACCGCGCGTTCCACACCAAGGAAGAAAGCCAATAGCAGAAAAACACCGAGCCCGAACCCCGTCACCCGCGCCAGGCGGACAAGGATGTTGACGATTCTCCCGCCCAGGGTTGTGGGGCTTTCAATATTTGCCGTTTGAGTTTTCGACCTGCGTTTGATTTGGTAAAAGACGGCCAGAAAGAAGATCAAAATAAAAACGAGTTCGCCGATGGTCCAAATAATTTGAAGCGGCATGTGAGTTGCTCCTCGATGGAACTCTTGCAAAAGTCTCCAAATGAATGCAATGGGTTACGACAGCGCCAAAGAAGAAAGCGCCATTGCAACTCGTATAAGGATCATGCCTGAAACAATAAGGATCGTCGGCTTTTTCGCAAGGGAAAACAGAATTGTAGTATCTCCCCAGGGTTTTTTCAGGGATTTCGATTGAGGAATGTCCATTGCCAGTAAATATATGAGGAACATTGTCAATGACAAGCCGTTTGCCACGATGGCGTAAAGCCAAAAGCCATATCTCCACAAGACGAGCGAAAGTATGATAAGAAATCCCGTTTCAAAAAGAAATCCCCCGCTGACGTATAGGTACTTCCCCCCAACAGTTGGCGCATGTTTGTCGAGAATGGAATGATACCGTTCATAATCGGAAACCGATACCCATTCCTGATCATCGCGCAATACAACCTGTTGAGGGAAGGTAAACATGCGAATTTTCATTTTTTGAAGGGGTATTCCTGCGATTCGTCCCATGACCCAATGCCCAACTTCATGAATGCCAATCAAGACAAAGACAAGAAGGATGTTTGCGAAAAGAATTTGCAGGAAAATGACCATAAAGCAACTCCTCAAAACGTGCTGGCATCTATTGCGCCGGTAATAATTTAA
The DNA here is from genome assembly GCA_964409185.1 of uncultured Anaerolinea sp. Taxonomy (GTDB): domain Bacteria; phylum Chloroflexota; class Anaerolineae; order Anaerolineales; family Villigracilaceae; genus Defluviilinea. The sequence goes on from CAYPCK010000134.1 coordinate 2,919, forward strand.
GCGCCTGACCGCTGTCTGATTGCAGGCTGTAGGTCTTCGTGGTCAGGATGTAAATTTCGTTATTTTCATCCGTTCCGAAGCCGAGGACATAGGTTCCCCGAAAGGACATATTTGCGATTTTAACCTCATTCATTGTCCAGGTTTGATTTTGGGATTGCGGCGGGGTCGCGGCAAAGAGCGTGCCCTCGATGGAGAACCAGTCTGCAAAAATATATTGCCCGTACAAATATGGTATTGCTTCCCCTCGATAGACAAAGCCGCCTATCGCCGCAAGCCCGACGTTTCGGTCATATTGAACGATGGGATCAACGAATTGCCTTCCCTGAGAATCAATATCGGTGCATGTGGAAAATAGTTCGGTTGGATCTTTGGGCTTGAAGCAATCCGCGCCTTCGCGAATATTCCAGCCGTAATTCCCGCCGGGAGTGATGATGTTAATTTCCTCCCATAAATCATGCCCAACATCGGCGACAAATAATTCATGGCTGCCCGCGCTGTCGAAAGAAAAACGATAGGGCTGGCGAAGTCCGTAGGCGTAAATCTCGTCCAAGCCGTCTTCGCCTACGAATGGATTGTCGGAGGGGATCGCATAGGGAGATTGCAAATTAACATCGATGCGTAAAATTTTCCCCAGTAGAGAATCCAGGCTTTGCGCATGATGAAAAGGGTCACCGCCCGGACCGCCGTCCCCTGTGCCAATATATAGATACCCATCGGATCCAAACGCGATCTGCCCGCCGTCGTGACTATAATAGGGCTGGTCTATTTGCAATAAGATTCGTTCTGAATCGGGGTTTGCCAGATTTGAATCGCCTGCTGATATGCTGAATTCGGAAATATGATTGGTGTGATCCCAGTCTACGGGGGCATGATCTCGCAACGGGGCGGTGTAATACACGAAGAAACGGCCATTTGCCCCAAAGTCCGGGTGAAACGCCAGCCCCAATAAACCGCGTTCATCGTATCCTGTTCGTAATTCCACCAGGCGATCTCGCAAATCGAGAAACGGTTCAGTGAGAACCCTTCTTTGGGAGTCTATGATTTTGATTAGCCCTCCCTGCTCCACAACAAACAATCGCCCGCTGCCATCTGGCGGAGACACAAGCGCGACAGGAACGGTAAAACCATCGGCGATTACTTCCGTATGGACGGATACGATTTCTTCCTGCGGGGTTGAGGTCGCTGGCGGCGCGTCGGCAGTTTGGGCGTCGGTTTCCATGGGGCTGGCAGGCACAACCTTTGTCGCGCATCCTGACAGGAATAGGAAAACAAGCAAAAAATTAACGGCTTTTTTGTTCATGGAATTTCCAATTAAAAGAGTTGCTGGCTGATTTTGTGACGGATAAATTTAATAACCGCGCCTGCGACGAGCGCAACTGCCAACAGAAACAAAATATTGACCAGAGATATTTTGATGATCGTGATCAGACTGATCGCTGATACGATGCCTGCCG
>CAYPCK010000134.1:4382-6444 GCA_964409185.1 uncultured Anaerolinea sp.
CGGAAGGTTGGGGTAGAAAGCCAGCATTGTTAGAATCCCGATATTCTCCAGATAATCCAGAAGCGCGGGGGCAAGCGGAAAAAGATGGATGTGCCGGGTAATTTTCGCGGAAGGCATCAGATAATTTAGCAGCCAGATCGTTGAGATGGCGTTCGTAACAAAGAAGAAGGCAGGGTATATGAAGTCAAAAACCAGCAGGTGTGATAGATACAGCGAACGCCCTGCGCTGCCGTAGGTGGTGAATAACTGGTGAACATACCCGGCCGTGTAAAAGAAAAATGTGTTATCCAAAACGATGTTTCCCCGGGCATACTCCTCAAGTTTGGAAAGAAATCCAAAATTAAAGATACCGATGCTGAAACCGGTGAAAGCCGCCCACAGCAGAATTACATTCCGCAGGGTCGCCAGCCTGAAAAGCGTATCTCGCGCCCGGGTGAACATGGTCAATGCCTTTCGTTCTTTGTTTTGATACGCCGCAAACGCAAGGGAACCTGATGGGGAACCCGTTCGATCTCCCCCCGCGCTTCCAGGTCCAATTGAACCGCTTTGGTATACCAGCGCACCGAGCCGGGCTTGGGGAAAAGTTCCATCGAAACCCTGTTGCGAATCAAATGATCGCGGACTTGATCTTCCAGTTCGGAGAACGACAACTCGGTGGTTTTCGAGAAACACGCCAGAATCGCCCCCCGGATGATCTCGTATTTGTTCTCATTCAAGTTTTCTTGATATTCTGGATGGTTGACATTAAGCGCTTTTATGGAAGACATTTGATTTTCCTTTCCTGAAAGCGGATATTCGGTTCCGTTATCCAACGGATTTGTATGAACCGAGTATAGCAATTCCCCAATGCCGACGCTTGTTAAATCCTGCTGATTTTTATAAAGGTCCGGTATTGAGAAGGCGACTGTCCAAACCGTTTGGAGAAGGCGTGAATAAACGCGCTTGGATTACCGTAGCCAGCCTGAAAACTTATATCGGTGATGGATGATTCGGGGGCTTCCAGCGAGTGTCTTGCAAAATCCAGACGCAGGGCGATGACATGCTGGCGCAAAGTAATGCCGAATGCCGCTTTATACAGGCGGATGAAATAGAATTCGGAGAGACCGATCAGATCGGCAATGTCTTGCGCTTTGAAACCTTCTGCAAATCTGGCTTCCACCGCCTGCTTTGCCTGCAAGAGTCTCGGCAACAGGTCCTCAAGCGTGCTTTGTTTATGTTTTGCCAGTTTTTGCAGCGCCTGATGACGGACGCGCATCGAATTGATGATCTCTCCCACGATCTCGAAGCACAGGTCTTCCAAAACTTCGGAATCAAAGTTGGAGCGGTACGCTTTGGCAAGTTCAATGATCAGGGAGGAAACTTTGTCGCCTTGTAATAACGGAAGGTCGTGCAGTAATTTTTCAAGGTTGGGGGGAATGCCCAGAAACGATGCCATATCCTTGATGAACATTGGTCCGAGCCAGAGGATAAGAATGGAACAAGATTCGCCTGTATTAAGATGGGTCAGCGGAATGGGAGTGTGATCGGCTCGTGGGGAAAGGAATAGATACTGGGATGGGTTGACGGAGATCCCTGCAAGCGAGAAGGATGAATTGTCCATTGGGAAGGCAAGCAAGAGGTGCCCCAACTGCGGAATTTGCATGGAGTGACGAACTTTGCCAAGCCAAAGTGAGTTCAACGTGGACAATTCGCCGGTAGATGCGTAAGGCGTTGGGGGCTCTCTGAAGATAATGAGCATGTTGAATCGCCTGCGCCAATTTTATATCATATATGGTCTGGCTCAATAAGATATCCCGCTCACTAATAACCACCCCCCACGTTCCACTCGCCTCCCTTATACTTCCCCCATGCGCTCCACCCTGCCCATCCTGCGCGCGGCGCGACCGCCGACTCGGCAACCAAAAGCGGACTGACAACAAAAATTGAAGAAAAACACGGAGTTATTTTATTAAGCTGCGCTGGATACATTGATTCAATGACATCGCCGGAGATTGAAAATGCCCTTGGCGAACTCGTGGCAAAGAAGAAATTTAAAATTATTGTTGACCTTGAAAAGGTGGAC
>CAYPCK010000135.1:0-6377 GCA_964409185.1 uncultured Anaerolinea sp.
AACTGCTCGACCGGATACTGTCAGTCTAATCCTAGCGCAAACCCCCCAATAAGTTGTCAGAACTATGACGGCGATTTCTTGTGCGGCTCCGGCGGATGCAACGGGTGCTCGCGATACATCCAGCAGACCATCTGCAACGAAAGTCAGTGTCAGGTGCAGTGCTCGCCCGATGACATTTGCGGCGTGGGTTCCCGAGGCGGTGGGTCAATTCTCTAATTCTCCAATCTCTATTTTTACCCCAAATAATCCCGCAACTGCCTGCTCCGCGAGGGATGCCGCAACTTCCTCAACGCCTTGGCTTCGATCTGGCGGATGCGTTCGCGGGTGACATCGAAGAACGCGCTCACCTCTTCGAGCGTATGATCCTTCCCATCGTTCAAGCCAAATCTTAATTCCAGCACTTCGCGTTCGCGATTAGAGAGTAAATTGAGCGCGTTGCGAACCTGCCTGCGAAGCATCTCGCGCGTGGCGGAATCCAACGGCGAAGGGGCGTCTTCATCTTCGATGAAATCGCCAAGCGAACTGGAATCCTCGTCCCCCACCGGTCCATCGATCGAGACCGGCTCCTCGGCAGAGCGCAGGACGCGGTTCACTTTGTTCATTGCGTACTCAAGTTTGTGTTGCAGATCGGCATCCAGCGGGCGATTTTCAGAGTGCGCCTGCATGATGGCTTGCACATCCACCGCGGGGAGATACCCCACCTCGAGCGCGACCTCCTCGCTGGTGGGCGTGCGCCCGAGTTGTTGGGTAAGAGTCCGCTGGACTTTCATGACGCGGCTGATGGATTCGAACAGATGCACGGGGATGCGAATGGTGCGCGCCTGCTCGGCAATGGAACGGTTGATGGACTGTCGAATCCACCACGTGGCATACGTGCTGAACTTGAAGCCGCGGCGCGGGTCGAACTTTTTCACAGCGCGCAACAGCCCCATGTTACCTTCCTGGATCAGGTCGAGAAAGTTGATGCCGCGGTTGAGGTAACGCTTGGCAACGCTGACCACGAGGCGCAGGTTGGCGCGCGAGATCTCGGTCTGCGCGTTCTCCGCCCGCGCCTTCACCCCGTCCATTTCGGCGCGCAGGTCTTCATCGGAGGGCAGGTGGTGGAACAACGTCCGCTGGTTGGGGAGTTGATGGTGATGGGCAATGTGGTTCGCGAGCCACCCGGCATACGCAGCCGGAAGCAGGTTGAAACTGAGGAAGACCGCGTAGGCTTTGCGCGCCACCGCGTTCCAGAGTTCGTCCGTCCCCCACAGCCCGTTGTCGAGGTACTTCCGCAAATGCGACGGCTCCGCTGATTCCCAACCCGAGCGCAACGATTGCGCTTCCTTCAAGACCAACGCGAGATCCGGCGGCTGGCGGTCGAGGCGTTCGGTATCTTCGCACAGGCGCGCCCATGCGGTGGACATTTCCGCCACGACCGCATGGAAGATCGCGCACTCGCTGGTCATCCCCTTGCGAAGCGGATGACGGCGCAGTGATTCGATCAGCCGATGGGCTTCCACCAGTGTGGCAAGACGGAACTCGCTATCAGCGTCGAGCAATTTAACCTGCCCGATCTCGCGCAGGTACAGCCGCACCGGGTCCTCCGCCAGTTCGCCGCTGACGTCCGCGGTCCCTATCAGGTCGAGGTCGGCTTCCGCCAGGTCTTCCTGTTGCGCCAGCGCGGCAAGATCGGGGTCGGCAAGGTCATCACCGATGCCATTCTCCGTCGGCGGGTTTTTCATCAATGTTTCGGCGTCCATCGCTGTGGAATCGAAAAACTCATCCCGCTCGTTCCCCTCCGGGCGCGGCTGGGTGGTATGGTGAGGCTCGTTCCTGTTCGACGCGGTGCGCTTCATTGATTTCGCCGTTGTCCCTTTTACCAGACGCCATCGGTATTGAATCGTTACGAATTCCGCTTTACTCCAGGCGCTTCATGGACATTCTTCGATTCGCCTGATCCAAATCCCTCAACAATCGCGTATGCTGTAACACCAGGTCCTGATACGACGATGCGCGCAAATCCCCGTCGCGGTGCGCCTCCTCCTGCAGGAAGCGCAACTGGTTGATGTTCTCCCCCGCCGCCACGCGCCGCAGTTTGATCACGCCGCGCAGTAACTCTTCGAGTTGTTTCTCCTCCAGCCGTTCGGCTTTCTCCGCCTCGCGCGTCAGTTCGAGCGAGCGCGCCTGCAGCGACTCGGGCAACGCCTCCACCACGAAGGCATGGTGTTCGGTCTTGTCCTGCTCCACCGATTCACGGATCAATCTAAAGAGCAACTGGTTATCGGTGTATTCAAAATCCTCGGCGGTGAGCGCGATCAACCCGAACTCCTGCAACAACCGGTCGAGGCGATACAACAACTCGGGCTTGCGGAACAACACGCCGATGATGTATTCCTCCGCCGCCTTGCCCGAAGAGACCGACACAACCACTGTGGATTTTTCGACAGGCGGGGGCTTCTCGCCCATGCGAGGCCGCCTCACTCTCGGGCTTTGGGTTTGCGCTCCCACTAGGGCGCGTTCATCCACCTTCAGCATCCGCGCCAGCGCCTGGCGGTACGTGTCGCGCTCCAGCGGGTTGGGCAAATCTTCGATAAGCGGAAGCACCTGCGCGGCGATCTGGTTCTTCACCTTCGGGTCGTTGATGTTTTGACCGCTGGCAAGCGTCTCCATCACGTGGGTGACGATGGGCTTGGCATCCTCGATGATTGTCTTCCACTCTTCTTTATTTCGCGCCACGATTTCATCGGGATCCAAATCATCGGGCATCCTCGCTACACGCAAATCGGCTTGCAACCGTGACTCATTTCTGAGCAAGCCGCGCGCATCAAAACCGAATTCGCCTTCCTTATCCATGGCGGAGCGCGCCGCGTCAAGCCCGCGTAACACGGCTTTTTGCCCTGCTGTGTCCGGGTCGAGCGCGAGGACGATGCGCCGCGTAAATTTTTTCAGCAAACGCATCTGGTCCTCGGTCAGCGCGGTGCCCATCGGCGAGACGACGTTTTCGTAGCCCGCTTGATGCAAAGCAATCACATCGAGGTAGCCTTCGACGATCACCGCCTGGTCGGCGGTCCGAATCGGTTTGCGCGCCCGGTCGAGGCCGTAGAGCAGGCGTCCCTTTGAAAAGACCGGGGTTTCGGGCGAGTTGAGGAACTTTGGCACATCGTCCGCGTTGACGATGCGCGCGCCGAATCCCGCCATGCGTCCCTGCTCGTCGCGAATCGGAATCATGATGCGGTGGCGGAAGCGGTCGAAAGAACGAGATTGGAGATCGGAGAATGGAGATTCGGATTGACGTTCGGAAAGCAGTCCCGCGTCGATCAAATCCTGTTCCGAGTACCCTTTGGATGTGAAGCGTTCGAGCAGGTTGTCATAACCCTGCGGCGCGTAACCCAGACCGAAGGTTTCGATGGTGGTATCGGTCAAGCCGCGTTTGTTTCGGAGGTATTCGAGGATTTCCTTGTTGTTGAACAGGTGCGTGCGATAAAAAATGATCGCATCTTCTAGCAGCCTGCGAAGATTTTCGTATGCCTCTTTTTGTTCGGGCGTTTCGCGCTGGTATTCTTTGAGTTCCACACCGGCGCGGGCGGCGAGTTTTTGCATCGCTTCTTTGAAATCCAGCCCCTCTTTTTTCATCACGAACTTGAAGATGTCTCCGCCCTCGTTGCATTGACCAAAGCAACGCCACGTCCCGGTCTCGGGCCACACGACGAATGCGGGCGTGTGCTTGTTATCGTGGAACGGACAGAACCCCGTGTAGTTCTTCCCCGCATGGCGCAGTTTCACCCCCGCCTCCGATACGAGGTCTACGATGTCGATGCGGGATTTGATCTCATCAAAGGTGGACATGGGTAGCGATCAACTTTCAGCAAGGCGCGTTTGACTGAGTGAATTATAGACGCATTTGACGAATCGGGAAAATAAAACCGCAGAGACAATGCATCTGCGGCATCAAACAGGTTTCGTATGGCTTGCCACCGAAATTTAGAACCCCTCGAGTTTGGACAAGTCTGCGATGCCTCGGGACAAATTGGCAACTTGCCCCACCAGCGCAAGGCGGTTCTGCTTCACCTTTTCATCTTCCGCCATGACCAGCACCTTGTCAAAGAAGGCGGTGATGGATGGGATAAGTTTCATAACGGTATTCAAGAACTCATCCACATTTGCAGGCTGGGCTTTGACATCCTTCTGGATCGCTTCGTACAAATTCTTCTCTTCCGCTTCGACCAACAATTGCTTATTGACCTTTTGATCGTCGTCCACTCCCACAGATTTCAAAATACGGACACATCTCGCAAAACCATCCAAAATGGACGACCAATCCTCGCGTCTCACCCACGCGGACAGTTGCTCCACCGCCCGAGCGGATGCCGCCGGGTTGTTCGATTGCGCCGCAAGGACAGCATCAACGATATCGTAGCGGAAGCCAATGAAATCAGCCAGAGCAACATAACTACGAGCGTGAAGCGGTTCGGTCAGAACAACGCGTAGGCGGCCGGTCAGGAACTCTAATACCTGAGACTTCACTTCGTCCGAGACGGGAATAGGCTGGAAGGATGCTGCCTTTTCAACAGCAACTTTTAAATCAAATTCGATGTTATTCATCACGCCATGCACCAGCAATGGTTGCACCACGCCGATCGCCGCGCGGCGCAGACCGAACGGGTCTTTCGCGCCGGTCGGAGCCAGCCCCGCGGCAAACAAGCCCACCAGCGAATCCAGTCGATCTGCAATCGCAATCGCGAAGCCCGCTTTCGATTGCGGCACAGTTTGATATTGCTCGCTGATCGCAGTTGCAACATCCTTTTGTTCGCCGCTTCGCAAAGCATATTCGCCGCCGATAATGCCTTGAAGCGAAGTCATTTCAGTGACCATTTGAGTCGCCAAATCCGCTTTCATCAGGCGCGCCGCGCGGCGGGCGAAGACGGCTTCGTCTTTTTCGAGTTTCAACATTGGAATCAAGTCATTGACCAGTTTCTCAATGCGCTCGGATTTATCGAGCATCGAGCCGAGTTTGGTGTGGAAGGTCAGCGAGGCGAGTTTGGGACGGAACTCTTCGAGTTTGAGTTTGAGGTCTTCGCGGACGAAGAAGTTCGCGTCCGCAAAACGCGCGCCGAGGACGTGTTCGTTCCCCTGGCGGACGTTATCAATGCCAATATCGTCGCCATTCCGAACAGCAACGAAATAAGGAAGTAGCGCTCCACTTTTCTCAATCGGAAAATATCTCTGATGTTTTTTCATGACTGAAATCAGCACATCTCGTGGTAATGCCAAAAACTCTTCATTGAATTTCCCCATAACGGCTGTTGGTTTTTCAACCAGATTCGTCACTTCAGCAAGGAGGTCAACATCAATTATCGCCTCACCACCTATCACCTTTGCACACATAAATACATCTGCATTGACGGCTTCTTTTCTTTCTGTGGTATCTAACAATATACCAGCTTCGCGCATCACATCAAAAAATTTATCGGCAGAGGGAATTTTGATTTCGGGGGAGTCGTAGGGACGCAGTCCGCGGGAGATGTTGCCACTTGTCACGCCAGCATATTCAAACGGGATGACGGTATCACCGAGCAAAGCGACGTACCAGCGGATGGGACGAGAGAAGGCAACGCCAGAGTCGTTCCAACGCATGGACTTCTCGAACTTGATGCTCTCCACGAGTTTGGGCAATGCTTCGGCAAGGACTTCGGGAGTCGGGCGTCCTTTTTGTTTGACGACGGCAAAGACGTATTTGCCTCCCGCGTGCGCGTCTTCGCGGATTTCGAGGTCTTTGGTGTTCACACCGTTTTTCTTGGCAAAGCCCATCGCGGCGGGAGAGGCGATTCCGTTTTTGTCGAAGGCTTTATCCGCGGGCGGACCTTTGACGACCTCTTCACGGTCGGGCTGGGTCGGGGAGAGTGAATCAACCGCAATCACGAGTCGACGCGGGGTGGCGTAGACACGGATGCCGCCGTGTTCAAGATGAAGTTCGTCGAGGAGAGTCGGGATGCGAGTCGTCAAAAGCCCGTGAGCGGCATCCACATCAGAGGCAGGGAGTTCTTCGACGCCGATTTCAAAAATTAGAGACTGGGGACTGGAGATTGGATGAGGTTGAGCCTGCGCGATAGAGCGAGTAGTCTCAAGTCTCAAGTCTCTGGTCTCTTTCAACAACGGATATTCCAACCCCTTGCGCTGTTCGCCATACGCCACCGCGACACCCCTCGCCAATTCTCTAATTCTCCTAAAGAATGCTTGTCTCTCAGCAACGCTGATCGCGCCGCGGGTATCGAGAATATTAAATGAATGAGAGCATTTCAAAACATAGTCATGCGCGGGGAGGATGAGACCCGCCGCGAGACAGGCGTCGGCTTCGGCGGAGAAGAGGTCGTACATGGCGCGGACGCGTTCGACGT
>CAYPCK010000136.1:0-6319 GCA_964409185.1 uncultured Anaerolinea sp.
GGCAAGCGGTCCGCGATCATTTCGGTGACCGGGCGGCGGGTAACCAGCGACGTGCCCAGGTCTCCCCGCAAAATGCCAAGCCGCTTGCCCGGCTCATCCCCCACGCCATCGCCGTCGATATCGACCATGCGCCAGTCGTTGCCCACCAGCCAGACCAGATATTGGTTATACAGACTGAATTGACAATCGGTGTTTTGCAGAGCGTTCGAGAATTTTTCGCCCAGCGTTATTTTTTTACCGGGCGTCACAGGCAGTTTTTCGGTTGCGCAGTCGATGAAGAAAACCGGCAGGTCCAAGCCCAACTGCCTCCGCAGGCGTTCCTTGTCTTCGGCTTTTGGCGGAGTGCGCGCGCCGAGCGTGGCGATCGGATCCCCGATGGATTGCATCAGGAGGAACAGGATCACGCTGATGATAAAAAGCAATGGGATGGCTTGGGCAAGCCTGCGGATGATGTAGGTGCTCATGGGCGGATGAATGTCTCTCGGCAGGCCGGCTGCCCGGCCTGCCGAAAGAGGAATGACAGAGAGCCTACGGGTTTACGAACCACTCGTAGGAGTTCCAGAACGGAGACGCGCCGGAGAATTTGACGCCTTGCAGGCGGTTGTTCAACGACCACAGGTCGGGGTCGGACCACATCATGATGACGACTACATCGTCGTACATGATCTGTTGGATCTGCTTGTACAGGTCGATGCGTTTGTTCAGGTCGACGGTTTGCGCCTGTTCGAGCAGTAACGCGTCCAGATCGGGGTTGCAATATCCCTGGTTGTTGCCGCCATCCGGGTTGTCTGCGCTGGTGATTTCGGAGCACAGCCAGTAGGAGGAGATCTCCGGGTCGGGGAAGCCGGTAGGCGCGTTCGAATATTCGCCGATATCGTAATCGCCGATCGCCATGGGACCGCCCGCGGCGAAGCCGCCGAAGAAGATATCGCCGGTGAAGTTGCGCAGTTCCACGCCGATGCCCACCGCAGCCCACTGTTGCTGCACCACAGCCTGCACGTTCTTGCGCAGTTCGCGTGTGGTAGTCACGTAGCGCAGGACAAGTTCCACACCGTCCTTGTCGCGGGTGCCGTCGCCGTTCGAGTCCACCCAGCCCGCCGCGTCCAACAAGGATTTGGCTTCCTCCGGGTTGTAGGGGTACGGCTCAAGACCGTCATGGTTGTAGGGTGGCGTGCCAACCCAAACGGTGGCGGGAACCGGGTTCACGCTTTCCAGCATCAAGTCGTTGACGATGGTGAAGCGGTCGGTTGCCAGCGCGATGGCTTTGCGCACGTTGACATCCAGCATGGCGGGGTGGGCGGTATCCGGGTTCACGTTCAAGAACCAGGTTTCAGCATAGCCGGAGGAAACCGCGGGCACGGTCACATTGCCGGTGGCTTCGAGTTTTGCGATCTGGTCCGACGAGAGGAATACGCCGATATCGGTGTCGCCGGCGATGATCGCGGCTTCCTGCGCGGCATCATCGGGGACGAAGCGGATGAAGATCTGTTCCAGTTTCGGCTGGTTGAACCAGTGCGGGTTCGCCGTCAGGATCAGGTGACTGCCGGACTCCCATTCGCTGAACATGAAGGGACCGGTGCCGACTGTAGGCGCCTTGTTCCATTCGGCGTTATCCAGCGTGCCCTCGGCATCGAACACGGGTTGCAACACATGTTCGGGGAGGATGTCGCTGACGAAAATGGTTGTCAACCACGGCGCGAACGGCTCATTAAAGGTGACCACGGCGGTGTGATCGTCAACCGCTTCCACACTGGCGACAAAATCGGCATACGGGTAGGTGCTGTTCACGGTGTTGCTTTCCGACAGGATCATGTTGTAGGTGAACACAAGATCGTTGGCGGTGAACGGCTCGCCGTCGCTCCACTTCGCATCCTCGCGCAGTTTGATGGTGATGGTCTTGCCGTCTGCGCTTACGCCGCCGTTTTCAGCCGAGGGGATCTCAGCGGCAAGGACGGGCACAGCGCCATTCGCGTCGTCGAACGTCCACAAACCCTGAAGCCAGAATTGGCGCGTGATGCTCGAGAACCACATGGATGTGTACATGGGGCTGAGGCTGTCTGGTTCCTGGGTGAAGGTGATGGTGGCGATGCCGCTGGGAGCATCCGCCGCCGGTTCTGTGGCGGCAGGCTCGGTAGCCACTGGCGCGGATGGTTCCGTGGCGTCAGCGGGGGGTTCGGTGGCGTCGCCACCGCCGCATGCCGCCAGCACCATGCTGGCAAGCACGAGCAGGGATAGTAAAGCATACAGGTTGCGTTTCATGTTTTTCCTCCGATGAATTAAGATTGAACGGGTGATACGAGTAAAGGAAGGGGATGTATTTGCGGCGTGACAGCCTCCTGCGGAAAAGAATGGATCGCTTTCACCGTTCCGCCTGCGGATGAAACGTTCCTTCCGACGGGCGGGTTGATGCACAACTTCGGCGTTCTCTAACTGACGTGTGCCAGCCGTGGGTCAAGCGCGTCGCGCAAGCCGTCGCCCAGCAGGTTGAAGGCGAGGACGGTGAGCATGATGGCAAGCCCGGGATAGAAAACAAGGTGCGGCGCGGTGAAAACCTGGTTGCGTTCCGCGCCGAGCATGGAACCCCATTCCGGGGTGGGAGGTTGCGCGCCCAACCCAAGGAAGGACAAAGCCGCTGAATCCAGAATGGCGGAGGCGATACCCAACGTCCCCTGCACGATCAAAGGCGTCAACGCGTTTGGAAGGATTCGCATGAACAGAATTTCAAAAGTATTGCCCCCCAATGATCGGGTGGCGGAGACGTAATCCATCTCGCGGATCGAAAGCACACTGCCGCGCACCACGCGTGCATAGGCTGGTATCGAAACGATGCCGATCGCCAGCAGGGCGTTGATGAGCCCGGGTCCTAAAACCGTGACGATGGCAATTGCCAGCAACAGCGAGGGAAACGCAAGCAGAACATCCATGACACGCATGATTGCGTTGTCTACCCATCCGCCGAGGTAACCAGCCAGCGCGCCGAGCACTGTTCCGATTATGATGGCAAATGTCACTGTAGCGAACCCGATCACGAGGCTGAGACGGGCGCCATACAACAGACGGCTGAATTCATCGCGTATATTCCCGTCCAACCCCATCAGGTGTTGTGGTTCGGTCTCCGGGCAACCAAAAAGATGCACGCAGGGCGGCAGGCGCTTTTCGAGCTGCCCGGTATAATCATCCACATCAAGCATCGAGAGGGTGGGATCGTATGGCGCAAGCCAGTGCGCGGTCAACGCAATAATGATCAGTATCCCCAGGATCACCATTCCCGCAACCGCCGATTTCCGGCGAAACAGCCGCCGGCGAGTTACGCTCCACAGGCTGACCGACTCCAACGAAGCCTCGGGGTCCAATTTGGGTATCTTCTGGTCCATGATCAACTCAAACGAATCCGGGGGTCGAGATAAGCGTAGGAAATATCCACCAGCAGGTTGATCACAACAAAGAAGACGGCGATCACCACCGTGAATGCCTGAACAATTCCATAATCGCGGGCTGTGATGGCTTCGTAGAGGATTCGCCCCACGCCCGAAAGGTTGAATACTGTTTCTGTCAGCACTGCGCCGCCGAGTAGACCGCCGAGCGAAAGCCCGACCACAGTCACAATGGGCAATAACGCGTTGCGCAGGGCGTGACGCAGGATAACCACGCGCTGTTTCAGCCCCTTGGCGCGCGCCGTGCGGATGTAATCCTGACCCAGCACCTCCAGCATGGCGGAGCGCGCCATGCGGGCGATCAACGCCATGGGGATGGTCGAGAGTGCCAGCGCCGGCAGGATCATGTGCTGTGTGGCGTCCTTGAACACATCCCAATCGCTCGCCAAGATACTGTTGAGGATGTTCATGCGGGAGACGAATTCGACCACCGCGTAGGAGAACGTCCCTTCGGCGAGTTGCAGGTTCCACACTTCGAAAAACGGGTCGGGGATCAACCCCGGAGAAAGGCGTCCGGATGGCGGCAACTGAAACGGTGTGTCTTTCAACGATAGGGAAAAAACGTACGCGAGCATCAAGCCCAGCCAGAAGACCGGCATCGAGACGCCGATATTCGCCCACATCATGGTGGCCACATCCGCCCACGAGTTGTGGCGCACGGCGGAAATAATTCCAAGAGGGATGCCCACCAGAATGCTGATGGAGAGAGCGGCGATGCTCAGCTCCACCGTGATCGGCAGGCGCTGTGAAAGGATTTCGGTGACTGGCATCGAAAACCGGAAGGAATCGCCAAAGTCGCCTTTGAGAATCTCCCCCATATACACCACAAACTGAACGGGGATGGGTTTGTCCAACCCGTGACGAGCTAGGAACTGGTCGCATACTTCATCCGTGGCTTTTTCGCCCAGCATGGCGCGGCACGGGTCGCTTGGGATAAGGCGCGCCAGCGCGAAGGTGGCAAACAAAATGCCGACCAGGACGGGAATGCTGAGGAAAATTCGGCGCAGGATGTAGGTTGTCATTGATTTTTAGGACATCCCCAGCAGGATGTGCTTCCTGCTGGGGATGTTTTACGGCAACGAAACGATTTGTCGCTTATTGCGGGGCGTTAAGGAACGCGCCGAACAGGTATGTCCAGTATTCGAATGCGCCGGTGTTGCCGGTGTGGAGCGGGTGCGAAGCATCCCATTGCACCACGTAGCTCATGACCACATCGTTGGCATCCAGCGAAGAACCATCGTGGAAGGTGACGCCCTGCCGTAGTTTGAATGTCCATTCGGTCAGGTCGGCGTTCGACTCGAACGATTCCGCGAGTCCGCCGGTCTCGGTGGCTGTGCCGCCGATCTCATATGAAAGCAACGGCTCGGTCACCTGCTCGCAAGCGCGCAGGGATTCGCCGTCGGTCTCATCCGCGCAGTACAGCGAAATGGGTTCGGCATTCTGCATCCACACGAACGTATCCTGTCCGGGAATGCCCATCACGGCGAAGATTTCGGTGCTCAACGGGCTGGCATGCGCGCCTTCCACAGCCGCTTTGTAGGCGATGGCGGAACCGCCATGCGCAACGGGGATCATCGGCACGTGCTGTTTGATGGCGTTATTCGCCGCTTCGTAGAACGGAGCGCGGTCCGCCGGGTCGGCGAGTTGACCGCCCTGGGCGAGGTTGTCCGTGATGTCGTCAAAGGAAGTGCCGAACTGGTCAAAGGCGGCGGCGCTGAAGTGCGCGTCGAGGAAGTTCACCACATCGGGGAAATCCGCGCCCCAGCCCAACAGGTGCATGCCGTCGAGCGCGCCGGAATTGGCGGCATCGAGGAACGCGCCGGATTCCATGACGTTGATTTCAACGGTCACGCCAAGGTTTTCCTTCAACTGCGCCTGAATATCCTGCGCCACAACGTTCGGGTCGGGCAGGTAGCCGCGCACCACATCGCGGTACGACAGTTTCACGGTCGGGAACGGATTGCTCTCGTTGTAGCCGGCTTCGGCAAGTAACGCCTTGGCGGCTTCGGGGTTGAAATCGTACCAGGCTTCGCCCGCGCAGCCATTGGGGATGGAACAAGGCGTGAAGTGCGATGCAACTTCAGAGCCGGTCGGGTAGAACTGATCAACGATGCGCTGGCGGTCAATCGCCTGGGCGAACGCCTGACGGACCAATTCGTTATCGAATGGCGCGAAGGTGTTGGTCATGCCAATGTACATGACGTTCAGCGCCGGGCGGGGATAAAGCGCCAGGCTGGAATCGCCGGTGACAGTATCGAAATCATCCGGTCCAACGTTATCAATCGCATCCACCGTGCCGGATTGAAGTTCAAGCAAACGTTGGGCAGATTCGGAACTCCAGCGGAACACCAGCGTCTGGCTCTTGGCGGGTTCGCCCCAATACGCGTCGTTGCGTGTGAACACGATCTGGTTGCCGCGTTCCCAGGCTTCGAGCTTGTAGGGTCCCGTGCCGATCGGCTTCTCGAGCAAGTCGCCGTTGCCGCCGGTCGATTCGAGGTATTCGCTGGGTTGGATGCCGAGCGAAGAAAACGCCACTTTTGCAGGGACGGCTGGATCGGGCGCGCAGAGGGTGATCTTCACAGTGAATTCATCCACCGCTTCGATGGATTTGAAACCGCCGCCGTAATCACAGCTGGGGGCTTCCACTTTCATGCCTTCGTAAGCCGCAGGCGCTTCGGTAGCGGGGGCTTCTGTGGCCGGGGCTTCGGTGGCGGGCGCCGCCGGTTCCTCGGTCATCGCTTCGGTGGCGGTTGCCCCGCCGCCGCATGCCGCAAGGACCAAACTTGACAACACGAGCAACGACAGTAAAGCATAGAGTTTGCGTTTCACGTTTCTCCTCCTATAGAGAAATTTTGATTGGGTTTGAATTCGTACCTGGGTATGGG
>CAYPCK010000137.1:0-6313 GCA_964409185.1 uncultured Anaerolinea sp.
CTGGCTCGTGCAAACGCTCGGCTATTCATGGGACGAAGTGCATGAAGAAGCGGAAAAATTGGAACATGTAATTTCTGAAGATTTCGAAAGACGCATCGCCGCCGCCATGGGACATCCGCTTCGTGACCCGCACGGAGAATTGATCCCCACCGCCGACCTGAAGATGCCGCTGGACGATTCGATCCCGCTTTCTGCGTTGCGAAAAAATCAAAGCGGAAAAATTCTGTGCATCAAAGGCGCAGATGCTGATTTGCTTCGTCATTTAGACGAGCTTGGATTAACGCCCAATACAACGATCGAAGTACTTGAGTATTCTCCATTTGACCATAATTTGACAATCAAAGCGCAAAAGAAAAGTCACGTGCTTGGATTAAGTATTACCAGCAAAATATTTATTAAAGAAAGTTAAATTAATATGTTCGAACAATCTATTTTATTCCCGTCATTACCCTCAGTAAGCCTAGCAGAAATACTGATTGTGTTTTTTATTGCATGCGGCGCATATTTCATTGTGTTTAACAACTTTGAAAAACATGCGCCGATTCAAAGAAGAATTACAAAACTCTTCATCGTAGTTGGAGTCTTGTCAGTGATCGGAATTTTTTTTCAGCAGGTTTGCATTTTGGGGCGCGATCGGACTCATGACAATGGGACAAGTTTATTTACATGCCGTCTATTTTCCAAAGCATGGAATTAATGGCTTGACCGCCGAACCGTACGACAAATATTTGAAAACCATCGAAAGAATGAAAGGAAAAAGATAATGGAAAATATATTCCGCATTTTAGCCGCAGTGATTTTACTCACGGGCATGAGCATCTCGTTTTATTTCCGCATTAAGGCAGACCGTGAGACGGGTGAGAAAGTCTCCCGCAAAGTGGATGGGTCGCCGATGATGTACACGCTGATGATCGGCGGTCTGATCCTTTGGCTGAGTCCGTTTGTGTATTTGATCAACCCCGCCTGGATGGCTTGGGCGAAGATCGGTTTGCCCGAATGGATCCGTTGGGCTGGAGTGGCGATCGGCGCTTTGGGCATCGCGGGAATCTACTGGCTGTTCAGCAGTATTGGAAGCGGCATCTCCCCCGCCAGCGGCACCCGCAAAGAACACAAACTCGTCACGCATGGAATTTACAAGTACATTCGCCATCCTCTTTATACACTCGGTTCATCCATGTTCATCACCTTCGGCATGACGGCAGACAACTGGTTTATCGGATTCCTGGGCATCCTTGCTTTCATTGCCGTGGCAATCCGCACACCCAAAGAGGAAGCCAACTTGATCGCAAAATTTGGCGATGAATATCGCGAGTATATGAAGCGGACGGGTCGTTTTCTGCCAAAACTATTTTGAGGATATTAGATGAAGAACCAACTCATTCTTATCGCGCTGGCTGCCCTGCTTGTACCCGTCATCGTACTAGTACACGGCAGCGCGACAAGCATTGTCACAGCCGCGCACCCTGGCGGAACGAATGACCCGGTCAGTTTTAAAAACGATGTGCAACCCATTCTCGAAAGCAGGTGCGTGAAATGCCACGGAGGGAAATTTCCAAGCGAAGGTTTAACCCTGGAATCGTATCAAGGCGTGATGGCTGGTTCTCAGAACGAGCAGGTCGTCCTCGCCGGGGATGCAAACAGCAGTTTGTTAGTTGAAAAAATAAAAAGCGGCGAGATGCCAAAACGCGGACCGAAACTCACGCCCGAACAGATCCAGGCCATCGAGCAATGGATCGACTCTGGCGCGTTGAACAACTAAACTGAACGAGGAGCCAATGAACAAGAAACTTTCTCGAAGAGATTTCCTCAAACTTGGAGGCGCGGGGCTTGCCACAGCCGCAGGAGCAACCGCAGTGTTGGCGCAATCCAGCGCGCCTTCCCGTACGAAGCACAATGGGCATACCAGTCAACCGTTGTTGCAAACGGAGCACGACCATGGAGACGGCTTGCCGGGCGCGGGCGATGTGGATCATGCAAAGAACGGATTCAATCCCGGCGAAGTTCTATACGACTTTGATTACGGGACGGTATCCACGCTTCCCAACGGGCAAACCCTGCGCGAATACGAAATTACCGTGATCAACAAAAACATCGAAGTCGTCCCGGGCATCGAATTCCCCGCCTGGACCTACAACGGACGCATCCCCGGTCCCACACTGCGAGCCACAGAGGGCGACCGCGTCCGCATTACGATGAAGAACGGAAGCAATCATCCGCACTCCATGCATTTTCACGGCTTCCATCCCGGCAATATGGATGGTGTTCCCGGCACGGGTCCCGGCGGCATGGTGGAACCGGGCGATGAGTATGTCTATGAATTCGATGCCGAGCCATTCGGGTTGCATCTCTACCACTGCCACGTCTTCCCACTGGCGCGTCACATCGCCAAAGGACTCTACGGCGCGTTCATCGTTGATCCCAAAGAGGGAAGACCGCGTGTGGACAAAGAGATGGTGATGGTCATGCACGGCATTGATATTGACTTCGACGATGGCAACGATTTTTATGCCGTCAACGGCATTCCATTCTATTATCAAAATCACCCCATTCAGATCAAGGTCGGCGAAACCGTCCGCATCTATCTTGTCAACATTCTCGAATTCGATCTGCTCAATTCGTTCCACCTGCATGCCAATTTCTTCCAGTATTATCCCACCGGCACAAGCCTGACGCCCGCTGAATTCACCGACACCATCATTCAAGGTCAGGCGCAGCGCGGCATCCTCGAATTCAGTTACAAATATCCCGGCATGTACATGTTCCACGCGCACGTCACCGAGTTTGCCGAACTCGGCTGGAACGGGATGTTCGAAGTCCTGCCATAGGCGGAGGAAACTTTACCATGATGAATCAAACATCCCCTGAGACAACGAACCGCTTCACGTTCCGGACCTTCATCCTGCTTCTGCTCCCCATCCTCCTGCTGGCGGGAGTCATTTTCCTCTTCCTGAAAACTGGCGGCGGGCTCGATCTTGAAGCGCCTGTTCCCATTGAAGATCTGACTATCGAACGCTACCACCTTGAACGCGGAGAGGTCCAGCTTTATGTTCAAAATACGGGACCTGATACATTGACCATCGCATCGGTCATTATCAACGAAGCGGTCATGCCGTTCGAGGTTTCGCCATCGGCGGACATCCCGCGCCTCGGCAGAGCAGTTGTCAGCGTTCAATACGCATGGACCGAAGGCGAAGCGTACGCCGCGCGTATCTTCACAAGCAATGCTGTTCCTTTTGATGTGGAGATCCCCGTTGCATTTATCACACCACAACCGGAGGCAAAAACCTTTTGGGGGTTCACGCTCATCGGCTTGTACGTTGGCGTGATTCCGATCTTCCTCGGGATTTTCTGGCTGCCGGCGCTTCGCATGCTGGATAAGAAATGGATGACCTTCCTGCTTGCGCTCACAGTTGGCTTGTTAATTTACCTAGGCATCGACACGTTGAACGAAGCTTTCGAACAAACAACAGAACTGGCTGGCACTTATCAGGGTATCGGTCTCATTGGCATCGGCGCAGTAGCGTCCTATATGCTTTTAGATGTTGTCGGCAACATGGGTCCGGGTGACAGAAGCGCGTCTTCATCCAGGCTATCGATTGCATGGCGCATTGCATTGGGAATCGGTATTCACAACCTGGGCGAGGGGCTGGCAATCGGCGCGGCGTATAACGTCGGCGAAATTGCCTTGGGCACTTTCCTGGTTGTGGGCTTCATTATTCAAAACATTACTGAAGGCTTGGGGATCATCGCACCGATATTGAAAGACAAACCCAGCATTGGTCAATTAGCCTGGCTTGGATTAATCGGAGGCGCCCCTGCCATTTTCGGCGCATGGATCGGCGGATTCACACCCTCCCCATTCCTGTCTGTCTTGTTCCTTGCCATAGGCACAGGCGCGATCTTTCAGGTGGCTGTCGAAATCTGGAAAATGCTGCAACGGGATAATGAAAAACAGCCGACGCCAATGATGATCTTCGGCGGCGTAGTACTTGGGATGTTGACGCTATGGGTCACGGGTCTCATCATAAAATGAGGTTCGAGTTTGAAGGAAAATAGCATGAGCAATTCTTCCCGCTGAATCTAAAGTAATCAGCGGGTGGAATTTTGAAAGGAGGCAAGCAAGATGGAACTTATCTGGCTACTCATCGCGCTAACAATAGCCGTCTTGATTCCGCGCTTTGGGGCGGCCGCACTTTACCTCCGCTGGAGAAAGATCAAGGAGCGCGAGCAGGTGGAAGATGCGCTTAAGCACCTGCTTGATCGTGAAAACCAGGGCAGGTTCGCCTCGCCCGTTTCACTCGCAGGGACGATTGGCTTGCCCCTGGTAAAGGTCACGCGATTGATCGAACACATGGAGACGCAAGGGTTGCTTCAATCGCGCGGCGCCGAATTGCACCTAACCCCAAACGGCGAACGATGGGCTTTGCATGTCATTCGCGCGCATCGTTTGTGGGAACGCTATCTAGCCGACGAAGCGCGTATGCCGCTTGAACGCGTGCATAATGAAGCGCAACGACGCGAACATTCAATGACCGAATCCGAACTCAATGAGTTGGATGCCGCGCTCGGTCACCCTGCGCGCGACCCCCATGGCGACCCCATTCCCTCCCGCGAGGGGAAAATGATTCGGGCGGAGGGGATGCCGATTACGGCGTGGCAGGCTGATCGCCCGGCGCGAATCGTCCACCTTGAAGACGAACCCGCCATTGCGTACCAACAAATCCTCGCGGCTGGGCTTCGTTTGGGACAGGACATCCGCATTATTGAAAAAACACAAAACCGGTATGTGTTGAGCGATGGAGAAAATGAATACCGGCTTGCGCCTGCCGTTGCGTCGAATGTGCACGTGTCGGCTTTGCCCGAAAGTGAGATCGTGAAGCGCTCAGCTGTTTCGCTTGCCGAGCTCAGCGACAACCAACCGGCGGAAATTGTGACGCTCGACGACGCCGTTCAAGGGTTTTCACGCCGCCGCTTTCTAGACTTGGGCTTAACTCCCGGGACACGTATTTACCCCGAACTTGGAAATTTTTTCGGCGACCCGCGCGCGTATCGCGTTCGCGGCACGTTGATCGCATTGCGCAAAGACCAAGCCGCAAAGATCTGGGTCAACCCGATTGAATGAATTGAGGAATGATGACTGATAAAAAAGTATCCCTGCCAACCGAACATTGCGAAGACTGCCCAGCCTTTTATCAGTTGGAACAAATGGGAATCAAGATCGGTGATTTCGATCGCGTGGTCGCGCTGGCAGGAAACCCGAATACTGGAAAATCCACACTTTTCAACGCCTTGACCGGGCTCAAACAGCATACCGGCAATTGGCCCGGCAAAACCGTCACCCGCGCCGAAGGCGGATATCAATTCAACGGGGTGAAATACAAACTCGTTGATTTACCCGGCACATATTCGTTACTCTCAGCTTCACAAGACGAAGAAGTGGCGCGCGACTTTATTCTCTTCGGTCAACCCGATTGCACCATTGTCGTGACCGACGCAACTGCATTGGAAAGAAACCTGAACCTTGTCATGCAAGTCATGGAAATCACCGACCGCGTTGTCGTAGCGGTCAACTTGATGGATGAAGCCAGGCGCAAGGGCATCGAAGTGGATGCCCGTTCCTTGAGCCGCGATCTGGGCATACCCGCTGTACCTGTCACCGCTCGCACCGGCGAAGGAATCCACAATCTGCTTGGAACTATTGCCGATCTTATTAAAGGCGAAATCACGGTCAAGCCGAAATGTGTGGAAGGCACGCTTGAATTTCAAAGAGCTGTGAATGAACTCGTACCCATGATCGAACAAGTGGCGCCGGGTATTCCCAATGCCCGCTGGCTCGCGATTCGTCTTCTCGATGGCGATGCGCGAGTGCAAAAAGCAATCACCAGCGGGGAATTAAGTGAAGTCGTTGCCCGGCAGCGCCGCTCGGATGTGCAGTTCAGCAAGAAGATGAGCGTGGAAGGAAGGCAATAAATGAACGAAGCAATCTCACCCAGCGATATTCTCGCCAAAGCCGAGGCTTTGCGCAATAACTTGTCCACCGGATTTCGAGATGAGATCGTCAAATCCATTTACAACGAAGCGGAATCGATTGCGCGTCGGGCGGTAAAAACCGCCACCGATAAGAAATATGATTTCGACCAGAAAATCGACCGCCTCGTCACTTCGCCGTGGACGGGCTTGCCAATTATGTTGATCCTGCTCGGCATTGTCATCTGGCTCACCGTCTCAGGAGCGAACGTCGTTTCGGAGGCAATCGCAAACCTTCTTTTCGGCATCGGCGACATCGGGCGAAACTTCTTCAACTCCCTCGGTT
>CAYPCK010000138.1:0-6277 GCA_964409185.1 uncultured Anaerolinea sp.
CCATCCGCGCTCTTGGTTTGCTCGTCAAAGGTATGTAATTCATTACCCATGGCGGATCATAAACTCCCCGCGTACGCGGGGAGTTTTCATCTTGAGATAAAATCAGCCTGTGAAAGAGTATGGCAGAAACCCGGAGAATCACATGAAACGCATTCATCTCTTACTCGGTATCCAATCTTTGCTCGCCATTTTTGTTTCCTTCAATCGCCTGACAGATTGGTTCGCGGGCTACGTCCTGCCGAATCAGTTCCTGCGCTGGGTGGACCTGAACAACATCCTCGTCGCGCTGGTCAGCATGGTGGCGGGATATTTGTTGAAAAAAACTCTCGAATACAACTCGCCTGCCCGCGAAGGAAGCGCGCACACAACCTGGAATCTAATCTTCATCATCGGTGTTTTCATCACCGCGGTGAGTTACGGAATCCACGAAGTGACGAATTATCTGCACGTGCGCTTTTGCCTCGAAGATACAACAAGCGATCTGTGCCGCATCCTCATCTTCAACGACGACGAGTTCAGTCACTGGCTGTTCTTTGCCGGGTTCACCATGGTCAACGCGGCGATTCTGTTCATTCAAGATCTTTTCCCGCAGCGCGAAGGTCTTTCGAGCGCGGATATCGGCTTTTTACTACTCAACTCCCTGTTCCTGGGTTTGGGCGTACTGGCAAACCTCGGCTTCGAGGAGATCGGCTTGGATCTGTACATCGTAGCGGCGCTGGCGATCGCTTCCGCATTCCTGCTTTGGAGGCGCGGCAGGCAACCGATGTTCATTTACTACACCGCCGCGTACTGGCTCGGTCTGGTCGGGAGCCTTGTAGCGCAACTATTTTTGTAAAAGGAGCGCTTAACCATGAAATCAAAAAACATTCTGACAAACGCCTCCGATCGCGAACTTGGTCGCGCCGTATTCGATAACCTCCACGATTTGTTTCGAGCGATGACCGAGTCGCTGGGCGGCGAACTTTTTGAGACGGAGGAGGCATCGCGTCACTTTACCTTCCCTACAAACCCAATGTTCAAGGGAGTTTGGAGCGCGAAGGCTACGAAGGAAAACGCTGATAAAACCATTACCGATACCATCGAATGGTTCAAGGAGCGCAATGCGCCTTATTTCTTCTGGTGGACCGGTCCCGACTCCGCGCCAGACGATCTGCCGCAACGCCTCCAGGCGCACGGTCTCATCGACATGGCGGAACAGCAAAAAGCACTGGCGGCGGGCATCAAGCAGACGGAACTCGGCGCGCCGTGCATGGTCGCCGAATTGGGCAGGATGAATGAATCAGTCCTCGCCAAAACCCCGCAGGGATTTTCCATCCGGGAAGCGGCGTCTGAATCCGACTTGTATGATTTCAAAAAGGTGTTCGTCGCCACCTGTGAGATTCCCGACTGGGCTGGGCAGGCATGGGTGGACGCCACACTGAAGGCCGGCATCGAAAAATCGCCGTGGCGAATCTTCGTCGGGTATTTGGACGGCGAACCGGTTGCCACAAACATGCTCTTCAACGGCGGCGGGGTCGCCAGCGTGTACGCCGTTGCCACGCTTCCCTCCGTGCAAGGGAAAGGCATCGGCGCGGCGATTACGCTCAAGCCCTTGCTGGGCGCGCGCGATAACGACGGATACAAGTATGCCGTGTTATTTTCCACAGAAATGGGCGTAAAGGTCTATCAACGCATCGGCTTTCGGTTGACCGATGTTCGCATCAACCGCTACTTGTGGCGGGCTGGCTAAACTACACAAAAATCCCTCATACCCACACGAGACGAACCGTGTTTATATAAGTTGGATCTTTCAATCAAGGAGAATTCCAATGACATATTTTATCTGGTTGCTTCGCATTGTTCACATCGGCGCGGGGGTATTTTGGGTCGGTGGTGTGCTCATGATGGCGTTCTTCATCGCTCCAGCCATTCAGGCCTTGGGTGAAACAGGGCAGAAATTTGCGGCTCATCTGACGAACACCATGAAGTTAAACACGAGAATGTCCATCGCCAGCGGACTCACCGCTTTCGCAGGAATCGCCTTGTATTGGATCGATTCCGACGGCTTCCAATCCGTCGCATGGATGATGTCCGGCGCGGGCGCGGGGTTCGGCATCGGAACGATCTTCGGGATCATCGGGTTCATCTATGGCAACCTCATTGGGTCAACCACGCGAGCCATGATGAAACTCGGCGTAGAAATGCAAGGCAAACCTTCACCCGATCAACTGACCCGCATGCAAGCGCTCCAAAAACGGCAGGGGATGGCAACCCACGTCACCGCATATTCCCTGCTTCTTTCCGTAATCTTCATGTCCATCGCGCGATACTTCATTTTCTAAGATGCGACGAGTCTTCAAAGGCATCCTCGCCCTGATCTTTCTCGCCTTCGTGGGATCGGTAATTGTCAACCCCAAAGCGCCTCACACCGACTATTACGCTGGGTCGCCCACCCCGCTCATCATCGCCCACCAGGGCGTGGATGGTATCATTACCGACAGGCCCGACCTGCTGATAGAAATACTGGGACGGTAAATCATTTTCCGGTTCGGAGAAGCGCATGAAAAGTATTTTCACCATCTTTTTAGATATCGAGAAACTGATCTACAAAGTCTTGATGTGGGTGATTCTCGTCCCCAAGACGATCGTCCATATCGTATTCAACCCCGCCTGGGCACCCATCTATGTGAAAGACGAGTTAGAGAAAGACGAAACGCCGTTCGATGAGTATATTTCGCCGATCATCCTGCTGTTGATCGTGGCATTAATCCCCGCCCTGGCGTTCAACCTCCTACCGTCGTTCGGCTCGACACTCAGTTCGCCCGCCCAGACAAACACCACCACCGACCGGTATATCTCCTTCGATGTCGTCACAGATTTTCGTTCCTCCTCGACGGAGATGAAATATTTCCACGTCTGGTCTGTAAGCAGGGTCGGGGAACAAGCCTCGCCCATCGTCCAGGCGGATGGATCCGTGACTCTTGATTCCGGTGGCGCATTCGCGTTCACCCCGGAGATCCACTACCCCGATAGCCCCGTGAACCGCATCGCTACCGTGGACGAGAATACCGTCACCGACAATTTCCTGTTCACCTTCCCCGAGCCCGGAGAATATATTGTTTCGGTCACCGCTGGAAAATACTATCCTGAACGGTTCGACCCAGCCAGCGGCGCTGGCATCCCCACTGAGACGTATACAAAGTCGTTGAGGGTCATCGTCCCATCGCGGACGGACCAAAAGATCGTGTTCCCGGAAGACCCCTCTGCCAACGCGGCAGAGGCCGCCAAATCGACGGGCTTCGAAAATTTCACGGAGCAGGTCCAAAAAGAAAACACGATCTTCCTCGCGCTGGCGTTAATGTTGCCGCCGCTCCTATTTGCGCTTGCCACTAAATTGCTCACCACCTCAATCGGCGAGGATACGCTGAAGGAAAATTTCTACACACAGTGTTACTACTTTTCACCGCTGAGCCTGGCGATCTGGGCAAGTTACTACGCCAGATATTTTTACACCTCCGACGCCTATTTTTTCGCCAACAGCGATCTGGCGATCCAGATCATCTGGCTTCCGCCGTTGCTGGCGGCGTTGTGGTTCGTGCGCGCCGAGGTAAAAACGATCGAAGATGCGCGCGGGACAAGCGGTCCGCGCGCGATCATCATCACCCTCGCCTGCATCGCCATCCTGTTGGCGGCGGCGTTCATCATCTTCCGCTTTGCCGTCCTTCAGGACGATGCGCGGCTGACCGCCATTCGCGTCTTCCCGCTCCTCTCCGCTGTGCTGATCGGCGGGTTCGGTATTGCCTGGTACCGCAGGAGAAAAGCCAGAAAAGAAAATATGCATTCGAGCCATTTCTTATGGATCGGCGTAAACGCCGTTGTCCTGGTCGCGCTCTTGAATTTTGTGTCCGCGCGGTTTGGCGTACAATCTCAACCTCAGGTGGTTTCGCGCACCAGCATTGCCGAAATCTCCCCCACGGCAGAGTCGAACCCCGCCACCGAACCACCGACCTCCATTGATTTCACGCCCACCCCAACGGCGGAGATCATCACCAGCCTCGATACGCCGATCCCTGAAATCACTTCCACCCCGTTCATCGAAACCAGCCCGACCCCCAACCCGTATTACGCCGAGGAGTTCAATGCCATTCCTCCCACGTGGTTCGAGTTCATGACCAGCGGCGATACCAGCCTCGTGGAAAAATCCTTCGACCGCGGCGCGCTTGCCATCCAATTGCTCAAACGCGACGAACTCACTCCGAGGTTCTATTATATTAATGATGCGTTCTCGTATTCCGACGTCAAGATTGGCGCGGTGGTGACCAACCAGGGCAACAACGCCAATGGCGTTGGGCTGATCTGCCGCTACAGCGACCTTGGCTGGTACGAAGCGCAGGTCTCGAACTCGGAGCGGTTTTCGATCTATGTGGTGGATAATGTGGGGATCTTCAGCCAGGGGTACAACGAAGTGCTCAACGGTGATTCAAAAGCCATCCGCTCCGGGCTATCCACAAATATTTACACCCTGTATTGCCAGGGAAACGTGATCCGATTATTCGTCAACGACGAACTGCTGGGCGAATATGTCGACACGAATTTCGGATTCACCGATGGCAAGGTCGGCTTGTCGGTCTGGTCGCCGCAAAGCCTGCCGGTCAACGTGGACATAGAGACCCTGACCGTGAGCGCGCCGTAAAAGTAGACCAAATAAAAACATAGAAACAAAACAGCGCGATGAGCATGAAAGCCCATCGCGCTGTTTTATACTTCATCGTCAACTTTTTCATCCTACTCCATCCACACCGTCCGATCGTCGAACGAGGGGCGCGGCGGAAATTCCGCCGGTACCGATTCAGGGTAACCGATGTACAAATGGGCGATCACATGCTGGTCGGGGGTAAAGCCTAAAAATTCCTTCACTTTCACATCGTCCGCCCATTCGCCGGTACGCCATTTGACGGCAAGCCCCTCGGCTTCGGCAGCAAGTAAAAGATTCTGGCACGCGGCGGAGGCGGCGACAATATTTTCGATCTCGCTCACCCTCGGCTCGGCAGGCTGATCCACGCCGACGACGATCACCAGCGGCGCGCGGAGCGGCAACGCTCGGGTTTTCTCCAACGCCTCCGCGGGCGCATCAGGCTGACGGTCCGAGAACGAAGCGGCGAACATATCCCCAAGTTTGTTGAGTCCAAGCCCCGTAATAACAACGAAGCGCCACGGTCGCACTTTGTAATGGTTGGGCGCCTGCGCCGCGGCGGATAACAATTTTTCGATCACGGCGCGCGGCACCGCGTCGGGTTTTACTTTGGTTTGCATATGCCGGTTGTGTATGGCATGAAATACGTCCATGGGTTCCTCCGTTCTCTTGATACAATTATCGCACGAGTTCTTACCGTATGAAAATTTTTTACTCCGAAACGCATCGCCGGCACGATCCTCCATTCGAAGTATTCGATGGTGGTCTTCGCACGCCGTACATGGAAAACCCCGACCGCATAGACCGCATGTTGAACGCCTTGCGCGAAACGGGAGAGGCGGAAATTTTAGAGCCTGCGGATTTTGGACTCGACCCAATTCTCGCCGTGCACGACGCCGAATATATCGAATTTCTCGCTTCATGCTGGACCGAGTGGCTGGATTCACAGCCGCAGGATTCATCCGTGCTTTTGCCTGCCACGTTCGCTCTTCGGCGGACTCCTCAACGACCGACCTCGCTCCTCGGCCGCGCCGGCTATCACATCATGGATTTGAGCGCGTGCATCGTCGAGGGCACATACCAAGCCGCGCTCGCCTCGGCAAACTGCGCGTTGTCTGCCGCCGAGTCGGTGGTCGGCGGTCAGCGGTCGGCGTTCGCGTTATGCCGCCCGCCCGGTCACCACGCGGGGAAAGATTACGCCGGCGGGTATTGCTTCATCAACAACGCCGCGGTGGCGGCAAACTGGCTGACCTCTCATGGGCGCGTCGCCCTCCTCGATGTAGACTATCACTGCGGCAACGGCACGCAGGATATTTTTTACGCCCGCCGCGACGTGTTGACCATCTCGATCCACGCCGACCCCAATTTTGAATATCCTCATTTTGCCGGGTTTGCGGATGAAACCGGTGAGGGAGACGGATTGGGCTACCACATCAACTTTCCGCTCCCCGCCGGCACGGACGATGCGGCGTATTTAGCGACGCTCGATATTGCGCTGGAAAGAATTCGGAAATTCGACCCGAAACATCTCGTTGTTTCAGCCGGCATGGATATTTATGCCGATGACCCGCTCGGCAGGATCAAAGTATCCACGGCGGGCATCGG
>CAYPCK010000139.1:0-6244 GCA_964409185.1 uncultured Anaerolinea sp.
GGTGCAGGCCGGTTTGGATGCGTTACGACAACTGAACATCAACCTTCCCCATCATCCCAGCGCCATGCAGGTCCTGTCCGCATTCCTCAAGACCCGCTGGCTTCTCTCCAGAAGGTCCATGGATGACCTCGCCAACTTGCCGTTGCTGGAAGACCCGCTGATCGAACGAATCCATGGGATCGTTCGCATCCTTGTGCCGCCCGCGTACAGTCACGCTCCTTCCCTGGTCCCGTTGCTCCTGATGAAAGTCGTGGAATTGTCCTTGCAACACGGGAACAGTTCCCTTTCCGCCTACGCATATGTCGGGTTTGGTTTCCTGTTGACCGTGGTGGCCGGCGATTACCGGAAAGGCAGCGAATTCGGCAAAGTATCCCTGCTTGTGGCTGAAAAGGTCGGTCGGGAGAAGGAACGGTGTGCCGCCAAAGGGTTGCACGCCACGGTCCTTCAACATTGGACCGAGCCGCTTCGCAACACGCTTCCCTTGTTGCTCGATTCGTACCGGGCAAGCCGCTCCCTAGTGGGCGATTACCAGCAGGCAAGCAACAGCGCGCTCATCTATTGCTACCATGCGCTCTGGGCGGGTTGCAAGTTGCCGGAACTGGAAGCGGAAGCCGCGCGATACATTCAGGAAATCCGCGAAATGAAGCAACTGTCCGTGTTGAATTATCAAAAGTTCTATCACCAGTGCATGTTGAACCTGATGGGACGGTCGGAGGATCCGTGCCGCGTTGTGGGCGCCAGCTATGATGCGGAGGCGATGCTGGAACACAGCCTCGCCGCAAACGATCGCAGTATGATCGAAATCAGCTACCTGCATCCGTTCGTGTACAACTATCTGTTCGAACGATATGCGGCCGCGTTGGAGTTTTCACCGCTGGCGAAGAAATATCTCGACGGTTCCACGGGGTCGCTTCCCACATACCTCTATCCTTTTTATGATTCTCTCGTTCGGCTGGCATTGTGGAAGGATGCCTCTCCGCGTGAAAGAAGGTCGTGGCGGAAAATCATCAACGGGCATCAAAAAAAATTACGGACATGGGCAATCTATGCCCCGGAAAACCACCAGCATAAATCACTGCTGGTGGAAGCCGAACTTGCGCGCGCGCAGGGAAAGGTTGCCGCGGCGCGCGAATTGTACGATGAAGCGATCCGGCTGGCGCGAAAGAATCAATTTCTGAACGAAGAGGCGCTTGCCCAGGAACTGGCGGGCAGGTTTTATCTTGAGCAGGGCAGGAACGAACTGGCGGAGTATTATCTCCGCCAGGCGCATCACACCTATCGGGAGTGGGGGGCGGAAGCCAAGGTGAAACATCTCGAGGAAAAATACCCAGGTCTGGCTGTAAAATCCGACGTCTCCACTGGGCGCAGTCTCACCACGAGCACCTCCTCGACAACTTCGGAAGGCGCCACTGCCATCGACTTTTCGAGTGTCCTCAAAGCCACGCAGGCGTTATCCAGCGAGATCGTGTTGAACAAATTGCTGGCGTCCCTGCTCGAGATCGTGATCGAAAACGCCGGGGCTGAGAAGGGCTGGCTGTTGGGCGAACAGGCCGGCACGTGGATGATCGAAGCGCAAGGGGCGAGGGGCAATGTCGAGGTCCTGCCGCAGGCAGACGTTCATCCGCAGGGGTTGCCGCTCTCCGTTTTCAGTTATGTCGCCCGCACGCAGGAAAATATCGTGCTTGACGATGCGGCACAGAGCGGGCAATTCGCGCGCGACCCATACATTATTGCGAACAAGCCCAAGTCGGTGTTATGCATGCCGATGTTGAACCAGGGCAAACTCTCAGGGCTGTTGTATCTTGAGAACAACCTGACCGCCAGCGCCTTCACACCGGAGCGGTTGGAGGTGATTCGCGTGCTGGCTTCACAGGCGGCGATCTCCATCGACAATGCGCGACTGTACCTCGATATCAAGAACAACGAGGAAAAATACCGCACGCTGTTCGAGGATTCGCGCGACGCGATCTTTGTCATGACCGTTGACGCCGCCATCGTGGATATCAACCAGGCAACACTTGATTTATTCGGGTACACGCGCGAGGAAATGCTGGCGCTCAGCCTCGCGGATATCGGCGTGAACCCCGAACAGTTTGCCGGGTTCCAGGCTCTGATCGGCGGGCAGGGCTCGGTACGCGATTTTGAAGTGAACCTGACACGCAAGGATGGCGCGGTGATGGAATGCCTGCTCACCGCCACCCTGCGCCGCGCCGAGGATGGGACCCCGCTCGCTTATCAGGGCATCTTACGCGACATCACGGAACGCAAACGCGCCGCGCGCCTGCTTGAAGAATACAGCCACAACCTTGAACACATGGTGGAGGATCGCACCGAGGAAGCCAACCGCGCCCGCCAAGACGCCGAAGCGGCGAATGCGGCAAAGAGCGTTTTCCTTGCCAGCATGAGTCACGAGATCCGCACCCCGATGAACGGCATCATCGGCATGACCGGCCTCTTGCTTGGCACCGAACTCACCAACCAACAGCGCGATTTTGCCGAAGTGATTCGCGCCAGCGGCGAGACCCTGCTCACCATCATCAACGACATCCTCGATTTCAGCAAGATCGAATCGGGCAAAATGGAACTCGAGAACCAGCCTTTCAATTTGCGCGAATGCATCGAGAGCGCGCTCGACCTGGTGGTCACGCGCGCCGCGGAACACCACCTCGACCTCGCCTGCCTGATCGAAGACGACGTGCCGAAAGCCATTTCCGGCGATGTGACGCGCCTGCGCCAGGTCCTCTTGAACCTGCTGGGCAACGCGGTAAAGTTTACCGAAAGCGGAGAGGTCGTGGTTTCCGTAAAGAAAATTGGCGACGTTAGAACTTCTCAAACTCTTCAATTCTCGGTCCGCGATACCGGCATTGGCATTCCGCCAGACCGTATGAACCGCCTGTTCGAATCGTTTTCGCAAGTGGACGCCTCCACCACCCGCAAATACGGCGGCACAGGGTTGGGGCTGGCGATCAGCAAACGTCTGGTCGAGTTAATGGGCGGCGAAATCTGGGTGGAAAGTGAAGGCGTGCCGGGCAAAGGTTCTGCGTTTCATTTCACCATTACGGCTGGGCCGGCAGAGACTGCGCCTGCGGTGTCAACCCCAACCGATCGCCACCTGCTCGAAGGCAGGCGCGTCCTCATCGTGGATGACAACGCCACCAACCGGCGCATCTTCCGCTTGCAGGTGGAAACCTGGGGCATGCTCGCGCAGGACACTGAATTCCCGCGCGAGGCGCTCGAAAAAATCAAAATCGGTGAAACGTTCGACCTGATCGTGCTCGACATGTTCATGCCCGAGATGGACGGCGTCATGCTCGCGCGCGCGATCCGCAAACACAACGCCACTGTGCCGTTGCTTCTTTTTTCTTCGATGGCGCAAAACGAAATGGGAGAAAACCGGGAGCTCTTCAATGCCTTCCTCGCCAAGCCGCTCAAACCCTCGCTTCTGTTCGACGTGCTGGCTGGCATCTTCGACCCGGGCCGGCGCGCCGTCCCGACCGCCCCGAAGACCTCTGACTTCGACGCCGAATTGGCGGCGCGCCACCCCCTGCGCATCCTCATAGCGGAGGATAACGCCGTCAACCAGAAACTTGCCATCCGCATGCTGGAGCAGATGGGCTATCGCGCCGATCTTGCCTCGAACGGACTCGAAGCCATCGAATCCATCACCCGCCAGCCCTACGATGTGATCTTTATGGATGTGCAAATGCCCGAAATGGACGGCTTGGAAGCAACACGGAAGATCCGAGTCATGGGCGAATTCACCCAGCCTCGGATCGTTGCCATGACCGCCAACGCGATGCAGGGCGACCGCGAACTGTGCCTGGCGGCCGGCATGGACGATTACATCTCCAAACCGATTCGCGTCAACGAGTTGGTGGACGCGCTGATGAGGGTGGGGTAAAAATGCGTAGGGGCAGGGTCTCCCTGCTCTGGGCGGCGGGACGCCGCCCCTACAAATAGAATGGAGAATTTCATGCCCGCCATAGACAAAACCACGTTCGACGAACTCAAACAGATCTCCGGCGCCGATTTCATCAACGAGTTGATCGATACCTTCCTCGAAGATGCGCCGCGCCTGTTCAACGAGTTGAAAGCCGCACAGGAAGCGGGCAATGCCGATACGTTTCGCCGCGCCGCGCATTCGCTCAAGTCCAATGCCGCGACGTTCGGCGCGACCCAGCTTTCGGAGTTGGCGAAGGAACTCGAAACCCTGGGGCGGGAGGACCGATTGAAGGAAACAGGGGACAGGCTGAACGTACTGAAGGAAGCGCTGGACTCCGCGTGCGACGAACTGCGAGGGTTAAAATCATGAACGCATCGCACGAACCCGGTCGCATGTTAATCGTGGACGATAACCGCGTCAACCGGCTGTTGCTCACCCACGCGCTCGAGCAGAACGGCCATCACGTGTCCACGGCGGAGAACGGCAAGATCGCCATGGAGCTGTTGCGGGAGCGCCCGTACGACGTGATCCTGCTCGATATCGACATGCCGGTGATGAACGGCTTTGAGGTGCTCGACGCCCTGTTGAAGGACAGTGAACTGCGCGAATTGCCGGTGGTGATGACCTCTGCCTCGGATGAATTGGACCGCGTGGTAAAGTGTATCGAGATGGGCGCGGAGGATTACCTCGTCAAGCCGCTCAACCCGATCCTGTTGCGGGCGCGCGTGAATGCCAGCCTCGAGAAGAAACGGTTGCGCGACCAGCAGAGGAAATTATTCCGCACCTTCGCCACGCCCGAAGTGGCGGAGCAACTCCTGCGCGAGGGGTTTTCGCTGGGAGGCAAATACGTTACGGCGTCGGTGATGTTCGCCGACATTCGCTCGTTCACCACGCTCAGCGAAAAACAAGAGCCGACCGACACCATCGAACTGCTCAATAATTATTTTGCCTTGATGTTCGACGCAATCACCTCCAACGGCGGCACGGTGAACCAGATGGAAGGCGACGGCATGATGGCCATCTTCGGCGCGCCGGTCTTCCACGAGCAGCACCGCGATCACGCCGTGCGCGCCGCGCTCGAAATGATCGAATTGCTCGCCGCCTTCAACGAACAGCGCGCCGCGCAGGGCAAAGGGCAGATCAAAATCGGAATCGGCATCGCGACGGGACAGGTCATTGCCGGCTACACCGGCACACAGCATCGCGCCACCTACACCTGCGTGGGCGATACGGTTAACATTGCGGCGCGCATCGAAAAACACACCAAAACCGCGCAGCGACCGGTGCTGATCGACCGTTTCACGCGCGATGGGTTGACCGGAAACTTCCAGATGGAGGACCTTGGCGAGGTTATGTTTGCCGGGAAAGAACACGCTATAAATATTTTTGCGGTTCAAAGTTGACCCACGGTTCCTCCAACCAATTCACCCCCTCTCAACTTGACGCGCCCTCGTGGATGTGCTACCATCCTCGAAACTTTGTTCTG
The DNA here is from genome assembly GCA_964409185.1 of uncultured Anaerolinea sp. Classification (GTDB taxonomy): domain Bacteria; phylum Chloroflexota; class Anaerolineae; order Anaerolineales; family Villigracilaceae; genus Defluviilinea. The sequence continues at coordinate 5,430 of CAYPCK010000139.1, forward strand.
AAATTCAGGAGACGATTATGTTGAGAATCAAGCGAGGCGCGTGGGGAGCCTCCATACTTGCGGTGTTTGCGATGTTGATCACCTCGTGCCAGCAGCCATATTCGACGCCGGTCGCTGTCACCAATACCTTGGTCGATACCAGTAATTTATTCGAAGAATTGGGCACGCCGATCGCCAGCCCCACCGGTCTGGGCGGCGTGCAACAGGCAACCACGCAAACCGCGCAGGGTATTGACCCGAACCTGTTGAACACAGCCACACCGGGCGGAACAAACCCGACTGCCACCTTGACTCCGTTCGTGCAACTGCCGTCCAACCCGACCGCCACGCCGACTGCCACCCTCGCGCTCCCCAGCGGATCAACCAACACGCCTCAATCCCAAATTCAGCCGGGTTCGCTTCCCCCGACGTATACCCTGAAAAGTGAAGAGTTCCCCTTCTGCATCGCGCGCCGTTACGGCGTGGACCCGGATGCCCTGCTCGCCGCGAGCAACCTCACCAGCCCGGACATTTACTACGCGGGCTTGGTGTTGACCATCCCCTCCGGTCCCGCGTGGTCTGTGGCGGACTTGGGTCCGCGTGCGTTGCGCGCGCATCCCGGCGCCTACGTGGTGACCGGCAATGCCGATAACACCGTCTATGGTGTGGCGTGCAAGTTCGGCGATGTGACGCCAGAGTCCATCGTCGGCGCCAACAGCGGGCTGTCGCTCGGTTCGACCTTGAGCGTCGGTCAGAGTTTGAACATTCCGTAATCAGAATCTGCGTACCAAAAGCCCGGGCAAACGCTCGGGCTTTTATCTTATAATGGGCAAAAT